>JAOPVV010000267.1 GCA_025966005.1 Frankiales bacterium | reverse complement strand
GCGCTCGTGCTGCCCGCCGCCCTGCTGGTCGACGCGCTCACCGCGCTGGCGGCCGCCGACAGCCGCTCCGACGTCGCGGCCGCCGTGCTCCCCCCGCTGCTGGCCCTGCCCGGGGTCCGCGGCTGCGCCGTCGTCGAGCGAGCGGGGCACTGGGCCGTCGTGCAGAGGGCGGCGGGCGACGTCGGCGGGGCGACGGCCGCCGGTCAGCGGCTGCCCCTGGACGCCGGGCTCCCGGTCACCGAGGCCGTCCGCACCGGGCGCGTGGTCGTGCAGGGGGCCGGCCCGTCGACGGTCGCCGTGCCGTTCGGGCGGCGGGGCCAGGGCGCACTGCTGCTCAGCCTGGACGGTGCGCCTCCGGTCGACCTGCGGCTGCTCGAGCGGCTCGTGGGCTCGCTGTCCGCCGCGCTGCGCCGCGCCGCGGAGCAGGAGCAGACCTTCGCCGACCTCGCGCTGGTGACGGCGACGCTGGCTCCGGCGCCGGTGTACGACCCGGCCTGCGAGGTCGTCGCGCGGTCGCTGCCGGTCGACGGACCGGTCGGCGGCGACGTCCTGCTCTGCGTGCCGGACGGTCGCGGCGGCAGCTGGCTGGTGGCGGCCGACGTGTGCGGCAGCGGCTTGCCGGCCGCGCTGGTCGGGCGGTCGGTGTCGGCCACCGTGCTGGCGGTCGCGCCCTACTGCGAGGGACCGTCCGCGATGCTCAGCGACCTCGAGCGCGCGCTGCGTCCGGTGGTCGGCCCGGGTTCGTTCGTCACGGCCGTCGTCGTCCGCCTCGCCGACCGCGTCCTGACAGTGGCGTCGGCGGGACACCCTGCCCCGCTGCTGCTCTCACCGTCCGGAGCGGTCGCGGTCGGCGTCGTCCCCGGGCAGCCGCTGGTCCTCGAGACCGGGAGCCCGGGGGTGCGCGAGCAGGTGAGCGCCGGGCTGCCGGCGGGCGGCGTCGTGCTGCTGCACACCGACGGCCTGGTCGACCGCAAGGGCGGTCGCGGCACCGACCCGCTGACCCTCGCCGAGGGCGTCGACGTCACCGACCTGGCCGCGGCGGCCGCCGCCGTCCTGCGCGCCGCGGCACGTCTCGGTCCGGCCGCGGACGACGTCTCGCTCCTGCTGGCGCGACCGGCGACCGGCTCCCCGACCGCCTAGCCGCGCCGCGAGGAGTGCAGTTGCAGGGCGAGGTGCACCTGCAGCGCTCCGTCGCCCGACCGCCACCGGTCGCCGAGCAGCTGGGTGATCCGCTCCAGCCGCTGGTACAGCGTGTTGACGTGGACGAACAGCTCCTGGGCGGTGCGGGTCAGGCTGCCGCCCGCGCCGTAGAACGCGAGCAGCGTGCGCACCAGCTCGCTGCCGCGCTCGCGGTCGTACTCCAGCAGCGCCCCGACGGTCCGGGTGACGAACCGGTCGAGCTCGGTCTGGCCGGCGGCGGACAGCAGCAGCCCGTAGACGCCCAGCTCGTCACGACCGGCGACCTCACCGGCCCGGCCGAGCGACACCAGCACGTCGCAGCAGCGGCTGGCCTCGCGGTAGAGCTCGCCGAGCTCCTGCGCGCCGGCTCCGGGTCCCGCGACCCCGACCGTGACCGGAGTGCCCACGGCGTCGCCGATCTGGGCCGCGATCCGCCGTCCGGCCGCAGCGGCGTCGGCGGCCGCGACCAGCAGGACGAGGTCACCGCGGTGCTCTCCGCTGGTGCCGGCCGGTCCGTGCGCGGTCCGCGCCGCCCGCCACGCGACGGTCGTGCGGGTCGGGTCGGGCAGCCGCACGACGGCCACGACGTACGGCGTCGCGAGGTCGAGGCCGAGGTGCAGCGCGCGGCGGTGCAGCCCCTCGAGGTCGCGCTGAGGCACGGCGAACAGGTCGTCGAACAGCTCGCCGCGCAGCCGGTGCTCGGCCTCGCCGATCGACCGCTCCTGCAGCAGCAGCAGGGCGGTGACGACCGTCGCGCGCTCGAGGATCCGCACCTCGGCGTCGTCGAGGTCGCGGCCCACCGACACCACCGCGCCGAGCACGTCGCCACCGGCGAACACGGGCGCGACGACGACGGGCTCCCCGGCGGGGGTGCGGGAGGTGCGGGCCCGCCGGCCGCGCGAGCGGGGCAGCGCCGCATCCGCGACGGCGGCCGCGTCGGCGACGTCGGGCCCGGCCGACACGAGCAGCCGCCCGGCCGGGTCGACGACCAGCAGAGATCCGCCCAGGACGTCGACGACGGCGGTGGCGACCTCGACCAGGCCGCCTCCGTTGAGCAGCACCGCCGACAGCCGCTCGTGCTCGGCGGCCGCCCGCTCGACGGCGTTGCTGTGCGCGGAGATGACGTCGCTCGCACGCTGCAGGTCGGCGAGCGCGGTCTTGAGCTCCTCGAACAGCGAGGCGGTCTCGATCGCCACGGCGGCGTGGTCGGCCAGCGACAGCAGCAGCGCCACCTCGTCGTTGCTGAACGGGCGCTCGCGGCGGTTCGCCGCGTACAGCACGCCGATCGCCTTGTCCCCGAGCCGGAGCGGGACGCCGAGGATCGCGACCAGACCCTCGCCGGCGACGGTGTCGTCGATGACGTGCTCGAAGCGCGCGTCGGCGGCGTAGTCGGCGGTGGAGTACGGCGTCACCGTCTCGGCGACCAGACCGCCCAGGCCGGCCCCGAACGGGATCAGGACCTCTTTGAAGGCCTGCGTGCGGATGCCTTCGGTGACGCGCATGTACGTCGCGCCGCGGGTGGCGTCCGACAGCGTCAGGTACGCCGCGTCGCTGTCGAGCAGGCCGCGGGCGCGGCGGACGATGGCCTGCAGCACCTGCTCGAGGTCGTGCAGCGACGACAGGTCGGACGCGCTCGCGTACAGCGCCGCCAGCTGCTGCTCGCGGCGCTGCCGGCCGTCCAGCAGCGCCCGCACCTCGAGGGCGGACGCGACGGCGCTCGCCAGTCCTGGGGAGTCGCACAGCGCGGGCAGCCGCGACAGCTCGCCCGCGGGTGCCTCACGGGCGAGCAGCAGCAGCAGCGCCGAGGCGCCGTCGGTCGACTCGGCCAGGGCCCGCTCCGCGGTGGTCGCCGCACGGAGGTCGTGCTCGACGCGCGCGACCGGCAGCGACGCGCGCACGTCGCGCCTCACGCCTCGGTGCGTCGGGGGGAGGGCGAGGTGCGGCGAGCCGGGGCCATGCGCTCTTCCTACCGCGTCGGGCGACATCGGCGAAAGACCTCCGCGCTCAGCGCGCGCTCCAACCCCCGTCGAGCACGAACGCCGATCCGTTCGCGTAGGACGCCGCGTCGCTGCACAGGTAGGCGGCCAGCTCGGCCACCTCCGACGGCTCGATCAGCCGCTTCACCGAGGGCGCGGTGAGCATGACCTCCTCGACCACCCGCGACGCCGGGATGCCGTGCAGCTCGGCCTGGGCCGCGATCTGGCCCTCGACCAGCGGCGTGCGGACGTACCCGGGGCACAGCGTGGTGGACGTGACCCCCCGCCCGCCGGCCTCGAGCGCGATGACCTTGGACAGCCCCTCCAGGCCGTGCTTGGCCGCGACGTACGCCGACTTGTGCGGCGACGCCCGCAGGCCGTGCACCGACGAGACGTGCAGCAGCCGCCCCCAGCCGCGCTCGTACATGTGCGGCAGTACGGCCCGCGACAGCTCGAAGGGCGCCTGCAGCATCACCCGCAGGATCAGCGCGAAGCGCTCCGGCGGGAAGTCCTCCAACGGCGAGACGTGCTGCAGGCCGGCGTTGTTGACCAGGACGTCGGCGCCCGCCACCGGGCCTCCAGGACGGCACAGCTCCGCCAGCTGGCCGGCGTCCCCCAGGTCGGCGACGACCGCCTCGCCGCCCGTCCTCGTGGCGACGCGGGTGGCGGCGGCGGCGTCGAGGTCGACCACCACGACGTGCGCTCCGGCCGCCGCGAGCCGCTCGGCGACGGCCGCGCCGATGCCGCT
>JAOPVV010000252.1 GCA_025966005.1 Frankiales bacterium | reverse complement strand
TCGTCCAGGCGCGCGAGGCGGGGCGATGAGACGGCCCGGCCGCGTGCGCGTCGCGTCCCGTGAGCAGGCCGCCGTCGGCGGGTCGGCGGCCGCCGAGCCGTCCGTCGTCCAGCCGTCGCCGCGGCGCCGCCACCGGGAGCCCGCCGCCGACGGCGAGCCGGAGCCGGCGGCCGGCGTCGACGGAGCGCCGGAGCCGACGGTCAGCGTGGACGAAGAGCCGAAGCGCACGAAGGTGCCGCTCTACCCGCGGCTGCTGCGGCTGCAGCACGTCCACCCGAACGCCTGGCAGCGCGCGGCGCTGGGGGAGGGCGCCCTCGGGGCCGCCGTCCTGCTGGTGCTCGCCGACCTCGCGACGGCATGGACGCTGGTCGTCCTGCCCGTCGCCGTGGCCGTGGTGGTCAAGGCCCACGACGGCCTGGCGGGGATCCTCGAGCGGGCCGCACCGCCGCCCCCTCGGGACCCGGCGACGTAGTCCCGCAGGAACGCCGACACCGCCGCACCCCCCCGAGGGGGCGCTGCGTCTCGTCCCGCAGGACGCCGACGGCGCCGCACCCCGAGGGGAGCGGCGCCGTCGGCGTCCTGCAGAGTTCTAGGAGGAGCTGGTGCTGCTCAGCTGCGCGACGCGCTTGTCCAGGGCGGACTTGCGGTTGGCGGCCTGGTTGGCGTGGATGACGCCCTTGCTGGCGGCCTTGTCGAGCGCGCGGCCGGCGTCACGTGCCAACGTGGCCGCGGCCTCGGTGTTGCCGGCGTCAGCGGCCTCGCGGAACTTGCGGATAGCCGTCTTGAGCGACGACTTGACCGACTTGTTGCGCAGGCGCGCCTTCTCGTTGGTCTTGATGCGCTTGATCTGCGACTTGATGTTCGCCACGCTGCGTCGTCCTCGGTTCCAGAGTCGGGGGGTCCTTCAGGCGCGCGGCACCGACGGCGCAGCGCGCGTTCCCCGACGACGATAGCAGCAGCCCCCGCAGCACGAGGAGACACGGACGACACGAGCGCGGGCCCAGGGTCCGCCCATGACAGACCTGCGCGCGGCGGCGCCCGCCGGTGTCGACGTCCCGAACGTCGTCGTGCTGACCCCCGGCGTCTAAACAACGGCGCCTACTTCGAGCACAGCCTGCTGGCCCGGCTAATGGGGGTCGAGCTGGTCGGGGGGCGCGACCTCACCTGCCGCGACGGCGTGTGTGGATGCGCGCGACGACGGGCGAGCAGCGCGTCGACGTCGTCTACCGCCGCATCGGCGACGACTTCCTCGACCCGCTGCACTTCCGTCCGGACAGCCTGGTGGGCTGCCCGGCATCCTCAACGGCTGGAGGACCCGGACGAGCTGGCCTGGGTGCTCGACCAGCCCGACCCAGGTGGGTGACCGGCTGGTGTCGCGCCACGTCGACCTGCGCCCGGTCGCCGTCAACGACGGGGAGCGGGTGTGGGTGCTGCCGGGCGGCCTGACCCGGGTGGCGCTGCCCGAGGGCTCGCTGGTCGTGAACTCCAGCCAGGGCGGCGGCAGCAAGGACACCTGGGTGCTGGCCGGGGACGACCAGCTGGTCGACCCGGAGGCCGACGGTCCGGCGCTGCTCCCGACCGCCTCGGACGAGGACCACCTGCTCGACCTCGGCAACGCCTCGTTCGCCGACCAGCAGCAGCATTGACGGGGGAGCCAGCGTGCTGAGCCGCGTCGCCGAGTCGCTCTACTAGATCGGGCGCTACGTCGAGCGCGCCGAGGACGCCAGCCGCCTGCTCGACGTGCACCTGCAGACGATGCTCGACGACCCGTGGGGCCACGGCGCGCACGGCTTCTTCCGGTACGTCCGCGAGCGAGCCGCGGTCGTCTCCGGGCTGCTCGAGGGCACCATGCCGCGACGACGGCTGGCGCTTCCTGGTGCTCGGACGGTCGCTCGAGCGGGTCGGCATGACCGCCCGGCTGCTGTGGGCCCGGGCCGGCCAGCACGACGTGAACGCCGGCTGGATCGGGCTGCTCAAGTCGTGCAGCGCGCACGAGGCCTACCTGCGCACGTACCGCGCCGCCGTCGAACCGGAGCGGGTCGTGGAGTTCCTCGTCCCGGACCGGCTGTTCCCGCGGTCGGTGTACGCCGCGCTGTTGCAGGCCGAGACCTGCCTGGCCGAGCTCGACCCGACCGCTGGTCGCACCGGCGTCGACGACCAGGCCCGACGGCTGCTGGGTCGGGCCCGCACCGACCTGGAGTTCCGGGTGGCCGTCGACCTGCTCCACGACCTGCCGCTGATGCTCGACGCCCTGCAGCGCACCTGCTCGGAGGTGGGCGACGCCGTGAGCCGCCGCTACTTCCACAAGGCCGGCGCACTGGCCTGGTCCGCCGAAGCGGGGCTGTGACGTGATCTGGCGGCTGGAGGTCCGGCACACCACCGGCTGACCGCGACGCACCGCACCGCCGCCGACGACTCCGTGCGGGCCACGGCGCAGGAGGCCGTCGACGGCTCGTCGCCGTACGACGCGGCTCGGGCCGTCCCAGACCTGGTGCGCGACGCGGTGGCCCCCCGCCGGGGCACGACCGGCGTCGCGACGTCGGCCAGGGAGGCCTTTGAGCTGCGCGGCGGCCGGGCTGCCAGGACATCGCGCACGTGACCCGCGCGATGCTGCGCGCCGTCGGGCTCCCGGCCCGGTACGTCAGCGGCTACCTGCACCCGACGCCCGACGCCGCGCTGGGCGAGACCGTCACCGGGGAGAGCCACGCCTGGGTGGAGGTGTGGCTCGGCGGCTGGTGGGCGTACGAGCCGACCAACGGCGTGCTCGCCGGCGACCGGCACGTGATCGTCGCGAGGGGACGTGACGACGGCGGCGACGTGACGCCGCTCAAGGGGGTCTACCCCGGCGGCGGCCCGCAGTCGCTGGGCGTCGTGGTGGAGGTGACGCGGCTGCAGTAGCCGGCGGTCCTGCTGCGGCGTGAGTGACAATGGGACGTGCCCACGACCGACCCGGCGATCATCCGGAACTTCTGCATCATCGCCCACATCGACCACGGCAAGTCCACCCTGGCCGACCGGATGCTGCAGCTGACCGGTGTCGTCGACCCCCGGCAGATGCGCGCCCAGTACCTCGACAAGATGGACATCGAGCGCGAGCGCGGCATCACCATCAAGGCGCAGAACGTCCGGCTGCCGTGGACAGCGGACGACGGCAGGGACTACGTCCTCAACATGATCGACACCCCGGGCCACGTCGACTTCACCTACGAGGTGTCGCGGTCGCTGGCGGCGTGCGAGGGGACCCTGCTGCTGGTCGACGCCGCACAGGGCATCGAGGCGCAGACGCTGGCCAACCTCTACCTGGCGCTCGAGAACGACCTGCACATCATCCCGGTGCTCAACAAGATCGACCTGCCTGCGGCGCAGCCCGAAAAGTACGCCGAGGAGATCGCCAAGATCATCGGCTGCGACCCGGCCGACGTCCTGCGCATCAGCGCCAAGACCGGCGTCGGCGTCCCGGACGTGCTCAACGAGATCGTCCGGTCGGTGCCGGCCCCCACCGGCTCGGTCGACAGCCCCGCCCGGGCCATGATCTTCGACTCGGTCTACGACTCCTACCGCGGCGTCATCACCTACGTCCGCGTCTTCGACGGGATGCTGTCCACCAAGGACCGCGGCCTGATGATGTCGACCCAGAACGCCCACGAGATTCTCGAGGTCGGCGTCGTCAGCCCCGAGATGAAGCCGACCGAGTTCCTGTCGGCGGGCGAGGTCGGCTACGTCATCCCCGGTGTGAAGAACGTCCGCCAGGCCCGCGTCGGCGACACCCTCACGACGGTGAAGAACCCGGCGGCCGAGTCGCTCGGCGGCTACCAGGATCCCAAGCCGATGGTGTTCTCGGGGCTCTACCCCCTCGAGGGCAGCGAGTACCCGGCGCTGCGCGAGGCCCTCGACAAGCTGCGGCTCAACGACGCGGCGCTGGTCTACGAGCCCGAGACGTCGCTGGCCCTCGGCTTCGGCTTCCGCGTCGGCTTCCTGGGCCTGCTGCACCTCGAGATCGTCCGCGAGCGGCTCGAGCGCGAGGCCGGCCTCGCGCTGATCTCGACCGCGCCGAACGTCGTCTACACGGTCGCGCTCGAGACCGGCGAGGAGGTCGTCGTCACCAACCCGAGCGACTGGCCCGGCGGGAAGATCGCCGAGATCCGCGAGCCGGTGGCCAAGGCGATGGTGCTGCTGCCGAGCGACTACGTCGGCGCCGTCATGGAGCTGTGCCAGAACCGCCGCGGCGTCCTGCAGGGCATGGACTACCTGTCCGAGGACCGCGTCGAGCTGCGCTACCTGCTGCCGATGGGCGAGATCATCTTCGACTTCTTCGACCAGCTGAAGTCGCGCACCAAGGGCTACGCCTCGCTCGACTACGAGCTCGCCGGCGAGCAGGCGTCCGACCTTGTCAAGGTCGACATCCTGCTGCAGGGCGAGCCGGTCGACGCGTTCAGCGCCATCGTCCACAAGGACAAGGCCTACGCCTACGGCACGTCCATGGCGTCGAAGCTGCGCGAGCTGATCCCGCGGCAGAACTTCGAGGTCCCGATCCAGGCCGCGATCGGCGCGCGCGTCATCGCCCGCGAGAACATCCGCGCGATCCGCAAGGACGTGCTCGCCAAGTGCTATGGCGGTGACATCACCCGCAAGCGCAAGCTGCTGGAGAAGCAGAAGGAGGGCAAGAAGCGGATGAAGATGGTCGGCCGCGTCGAGGTCCCCCAGGAGGCGTTCATCGCCGCGCTCTCGACCGGTCAGGAGACCGCCGGCAAGTAGGGGAGGGACGTGGCTGCGGGCGGCCGCGGGCCCGTCCTCGGACGCGTGCTGCCGCGCGGGTGGCGGCCGTCGTCCTGCTGGTCGGTGGCGCGTACGCCTGTCGTGCGTGGCGCACCGCGCACGGGCGTGGCGACGGCGCTGCGCCTCGGACTGCTGACGCGGCCGCCGCGGCCGAGGCCGTCGCTCACACGTGCTTCCGCACCTGCGCGCCGTTCCCGTCCCGACCTGGTAGGCACGCGGCATGACCGACGCGTACGCCGACCTCGACGCCTTCCAGGCGCTGCCCCGCACCGCCGGACTGGCCCTGAGCCACGACGGGACGCGCCTGGTCACCACCAGCGCGTCGCTCGACCCGAAGTCGGTGAAGTGGGTGCCGGCTCTCTGGGAGGTCGACCCCACCGGGGCGGCGCCGGCTCGCCGGCTGACCCGAAGCGCGAAGGGCGAGTCCGGCCCGGTGTTCGCTGCCGACGGCACGCTGCTGTTCACCTCGGCCCGTCCCGACCCCGAGGCTCCCGACGACGACGAGGACGGCCCCGCCGGGCTGTGGGCGCTGCCGCCGACGGGGGAGGCGCGGCTGGTGGGCTCGCGCCCCGGCGGCGTGGAAGGCGTCCGCGTCGAGGGCCGGACCGTGCTGGTGCTGTCCGACACCCTGCCCGGCTCGACCGGCGGCGAGGACGACGACGAGCGGCGCACGGCGCGCAAGGACGCCAAGGTCTCGGCCGTCCTGCACTCCGGTTACCCGGTCCGGTACTGGGACCACGACCTGGGTGTGGGTCAGAACCGCCTGCTGGCAGGGGATTTGGAAGAGACGGTCACCTGGCGCGAGCTGACCCCGACACCGGGTCGCGGGCTGCACGAGGCGTCGACCGCCCTGTCGCCGGACGGGCGGACCGCCGTCACGACCTGGACCGTGACCGAGCGAGGTGGCGCCAGCCGCACCACGCTGGTCGCCGTCGACACCACGACCGGGGAGCGGCGCACGCTGCTCGACGACGCGGCGGCGGACGTCGGCGACCCGCGGGTCTCGCCGGACGGCCGGTACGTCACCGCGCTGCGCGAGAGCATCAGCACGCCGACCGAGCCGGTCGACCAGCGGCTGGTCGTGCTGGCCCTCGACGGCTCGGACGAGCCGCGCGACGTCGCGCCGGGCTGGGACCGCTGGGTCGCCGAGCACCGCTGGGCGCCCGACGGCACCGCGCTGCTGGTCACCGCCGACGAGCAGGGTCGCCGCCCGGTCTTCCGGGTCGAGCTCGCGTCCGGTGCAGTGACTCGGCTGACCGGCGACGCCGGCCACTACACCGACCTGCAGGTCTCGCCCGACGGCGCGTCGGTCTACGCGCTGCGCGACGCGGTCGACGCCCCGCCCGCACCCGTCCGGCTCGACGC
>JAOPVV010000217.1 GCA_025966005.1 Frankiales bacterium | reverse complement strand
CGCCGCCACGCGGAACGCCGGCCGCCAGTCCAGGTCGAGGCAGGCCACGAGCCGGGCGGGGCGGGTGTCCTTCACGATCCGCGCCACCAGGTCGATCGTCCCGCGGACCGCGTTGACGGGCGTGCCGTCCGGGGCGGTGATGCTCTCCGGGACGCCGTGGAAGGCGCGGTACCAGAGCGAGGGGGCGTCGAGGAGCGTCAGCTGTCCGGGCACCGGAGCACCCTCCCACGGCCTCCGCACCGCACCGCCCCGGCGACCCGGCCCCCACGAGAGGGAGGCCGGGCCGCCGGGAACGGTTCGTCGCGCCTGGTCGCGCGCACCTCCGGCTTCGCGACCGCCTTGTGGCCGCCGTCGCCCTGCCGGTCACCCGGGTGCCCTTCACGTCGAGAGGTCCTCGAGCAGCACCGGCCGGCCGTGGGCCGGATCGCGCAGGGTGCCGGCGGCGCGCTCGGCGTCGAGCTCCGCGGCGTCCGCCACTGCCTGGCTGTTGAGCTGTGTGACCGCGTCCAGCCCGGGGCCGCGCCCGTTCAGCGCCGATGCGGTCGAGGCCGGCGTGCGTCAGCTGCACCGACGTCAGGGTGCCCGCGGCCGTCATGGCGCCGGCCTCGGGCGGGACCGGTGCAGGGGGGCTCCTCGAAGATCGTCAGGGGGGAGGCCCGGACGCTCCCGAACCGGGTGTTGCGCCGAGTTGCCGCCAGGTGTCGTCGTGCGCACGGCCGTCCGGCCTAGTCTTCGAGCGGGTGCGGCAGGACGCCGCGAGGACGGGGGAGCCGTGGTCGCCGTGCAGCTCGACGCGCTGGACCAGCAGCTGCTGACGCTGCTGGCGCAGGACGGTCGCCGCAGCTACGCCGACCTCGCGCGCGACACCGGTCTGTCGACGAGCGCGGTCCACCAGCGGGTGCGGCGGCTCGAGCAGCGGGGCGCCGTGCAGGGCTACCAGGCGCGGATCGACCCCGTCGTGGCCGGGCTGCCGCTGTCGGCCTTCGTGTCGATCCAGCCGATCGACCCCGCCGCCCCGGACGACGCGCCCGACCGGCTCCGGCACCTGGAGGCGGTCGGGGCCTGCCACAGCGTCGCCGGGACCGAGAGCTACATCCTGCAGGTGCGGGTCGCCGGACCGGCCGAGCTCGAGCAGCTGCTGCAGGAGATCCGGGCCGCGGCCGGGGTCTCCACCCGCACCACGGTCGTGCTCAGCACCCCGTGGGAGGGGCGCACCCCGCCACCCCGCGTCCCGCCCGGCTGACGCCGCCGCTCACCCGCGACCGAGGACCCGGTCCACGGCGATCTCGACGACCACGCGCGCCGGGTTCACGGCCGGCTGCCGGTAGCGCAGGGCGTAGCGCCGGACCGCCTCGGCGACCCTGGCGGCGTCGTCACTGACCGTCGGCACGCCCTCCAGGGACAGCCACCGCGGACCGTCGACCTGGGCGACCACCGCACGCGGGGAGCCCTGCCGGACGTGCGCGGCCTTGCGCGACGTGCCGTTGGTGATGACGCGGACGAGTCGCGCCTGCGGCTCCCACGTGAAGCCGACCGCGACGACGTGCGGGGTGCCGTCCGGGCGCAGGGTGGTGAGCGTCGCGAGGTGGCGCTCGGTGAGGAACGCGAGCACCTCGTCGGGCAGGGCGGCGGGGTCCAGGGCCATGCCCGGCAGGCTAGTCAGCCAGCGGCGTCACGCCCGGTCGAGCCAGGCCGCGGTGTCCGGGGGCAGCTCGGTGCCGAGGACCGGCCCGCTGGCGAGCAGCAGCCGTCCGTGGCCGGGGAGCGGCACCGGACCGGACGAGAGGTTCACCACGCACCGGAACGCCGCGCCCCGGTCGAACGCCAGCACGCCGGGGCCGACGTCCAGCCAGGTCAGGGGCTCCAGGTGCAGGGCCGAGGTGCTCCGCCGCAGGCGCAGCGCGGCGCGGTACAGCTGGAGCACCGAGCCCGGGTCCTCCAGCTGGGCCTGCACGGTGCAGGCGGCCCAGGCGGACGGCTGCGGGAGCCAGGGTGTGGTCCCGTCCGGTCCGAAGCCGAACGGGGGTCGGGCGCCGGACCACGGCAGCGGGACCCGGCAGCCGTCACGACCCCGGGCGGTCCGGCCCGACCGCTCCCAGGTCGGGTCCTGCCGCACCTCGTCCGGCAGGTCCTCGACCTCGGGCAGACCGAGCTCCTCGCCCTGGTAGACGTACGTCCCGCCGGGGAGCGCGAGCGTCAGCAGCGCCGCGGCACGGGCCCGCCGCCCGCCGAGGTCGAGGTCCGCCGGGGCGGACAGCTCGTCGAAGCCCATCGTCGCGGCGGCGGTATCCGCCCGTCCGAAGCGGGTCACGTGACGCGTCTCGTCGTGGCTCGACAGCACCCACGTGGCCGGCGCTGCGACGGGCGCGAGCGCCGCCAACGTCCGGTCCACCACCGCCCGCACCGCGGTGGCGTCCCACGGCGACCGGAGGTAGTCGAAGTTGAAGGCGGTGTGCATCTCGTCCGGCCGGACGTAGCGGCTCAGCCGCTCCGGGCCCTTCACGACGGCCTCGACGACGAAGACCCGGTCGCCGCCGTAGGCGTCAGCCGTGCGGCGCCAGCGGCGCAGGATGTCGTGCACCGCCTCGACGTCCCACTGCGGGCTGTCGACCCACCCGCCCGAGTCGAACGCCGCGCCGGGCAGATGGCCGGCCGACGGCAGGCCGGGAGCCTTGGCCATCGCGGGCGCGGCGTCGACGCGCACCCCGTCGACGCCGCGGTCGAGCCAGAACCGCAGCACGGCGTCCATGTCGTCCTGGACGCCGGCGTGCGTCCAGTCGAGGTCAGGCTGCTCGGGCGCGAACGTGTGCAGGTACCACTGGCCGGCGACGCCGTCCGGCTCGCGCACCCGGGTCCAGGCCGACCCGCCGAAGGCGCTGATCCAGTCGTTCGGCGGCTCGCTGCCGTCGCCCCGGCCGTCCCGGAACAGGTAGCGCTCCCGCTCCGCGGATCCCCTGCCGGCGGCCAGCGCGGCCCGGAACCAGGGGTGCTCGCAGGACGTGTGGTTCGCGACGAGGTCGACCACGAGCCGCAGGCCGCGCTCGTGCGCCTCGGCGAGCAGGGCGTCGGCCTCCTGCAGCGTTCCGAACAGCGGGTCGATGTCGCAGTGGTCGCTGACGTCGTAGCCGCCGTCGGCCATGGGGGAGCGGTACCAGGGCGTGACCCAGATCGCGTCGACGCCCAGGTCGACGAGGTGGTCCAGGCGGCTGCGCAGCCCCCCGATGTCGCCGACGCCGTCGCCGTCCGAGTCGGCGAAACTGCGCAGGTAGACCTCGTACACGACGGCGGTCGCCCACCACGGACGCAGACCCGCTGCCACCGGGCTCGACGGGGCCGCTCGCCTCATCTGCCGAACCTGTCGCGCTGGGGCAGGACGAGCCCGGCCTCGGCGAGCCGGTCCAGCAGCAGGCGCAGCTGCGCACGGGTCAGTGGTGCGCGACCGGCCCGGTCGGGAGCTCGCAGGTCGAGCGCGCGCGCCGCGTCCAGCGCGCAGTCGGTGAGGGCGCCCTCGAGCACGGTGAGGCGCGCCGCGCGCACGGCGACGTCGGGGGAGTGCCGGACCGCAGCGTGCTCAGCCAGCAGCCGGCGCAGGTCGGCGGCCAGCCGCTCCAGCGGCGGACCCACCACGACCACGTCCGGCCCCGCCAGCGCCGTGCACCATGCCCGGACGGCGCGCGGCAGCCACACCACCGCCGCGGCCACCGCGCTCGGGACGAGCGCGATCGCCAGCAGCCTCGTGACCGCGACGGCGTCCACGTCGCTCACTCCGGTCCGCTGGACGGCTCGCGCAGGCGCTCGGGCGACGGCCGGGGCAGCTGCGCCGTGGGGACCTCCGCGACACCGGCCATGGCGGCGGAGTCCGCCGGCGGAGAGCGGTCCGCGAGGACGGCCAGCGCCGCGTCGTCACCGACGTCGCGACCGGCCTGCTCGCTCAGCAGCCACCGCACCTCGAGCAGGTCGCAGTACGCCTGCACCGGGTCGCCGACCCCCCCGACGGCGGCGTGCGCCGCCAGCATGCCCGGGCGCAGCCGCTCGACCAGCCACCGCTCGGCGACGTCCGACACGCCGCGCCCGGTCGTGCGCTGCGGACCCGTCGAGCGAGCCTGCAGCTCGGCCTCGTACGCCCGCAGGTGGGCCAGCAGGATCTGCGCCTGCCCCTCGCCGACGTCGAGGCCGGTCAGCTCCCGCAGCGTCGTCGAGTGGTACTTGCGGCCCGCGACGGAGACCGTCAGCCGCAGCCGCTCGTCCCCGTCACCCGCCGGCTCGAGGCTGATCTCGTCGACGGCGAAGCCCATCTCGTTGAGCCGTCGGATGCGGCCCTCGACCTCCCACCGGTCGGCGAAGGAGAACAGGGGTCGTTCGTGCAGGTAGTCCCAGAGCTCGGCGTACCGCTGCGCCACGCCCGCTGCCTCCTCGATCAGCCGCGGGACGATCTCGGGCGGCCGTCCCAGCATCATCGCCAGGTCGATCGCGCCGCCGGCCACGTTCTCGACCAGGATCTCGAGATCGTGCTGGCGCTGCCCGTCACTGAGCCGGGGGTGCACCTCGCTGGTCTCGGCGTCGACGAGCCAGGCCTGCAGCCGCTGCCCGTCGCGGGTGAACAGCGTGTTGGCCAGCGAGCAGTCGCCCCAGTAGACGCCGTGACGGTGCAGCTCGACCAGCAGCGTCGCCATCGCGTCGAGCAGGCGCGCGCGCTGGCGCGGACGGTCCGGCGGCAGTCGCATGAACAGCCGCCGGTACTGCCAGGACGACGTCAGGTAGCGGGTCACGAGCAGCGCGTTGCCGGTGTCGGGCTGCAGGGCCAGGCCCGCCGGGCGCACGGCCGGCAGGTCCATGCTCTCGAGCTCGCGCAGCACCGCGTACTCCTTGGCGCCGACGCGCTGCGGCAGCTGCTTCACCGCCCACAGGACGCCGTCGGCGCGCACGAAGCGGACCTCGTGCCGGCTCGGGCCCACCTGCAGGTCCACCAGCGTCGCCGCGTCCGCGCTCCACTCCTCCAGGCGCTTGTCCCAGGGCAGACCGAGCAGCTCCGGGGAGGGCACCCGGAGTCTCAGGTCCGTCAGCGCGGGCATGCCCGGTCACCGCGAGCACTCACGGGCAGGTCTGCCCGGTCAGGTCCGCCGGCTGCTGGCTCCGGCCGCCCCGGTCCGGTCGGTGCCGCCGGACGCTGCCGGGTAGGCGCCGGCGCCCTGAGAGCTCCCGGCGCCCTTCGCGTGCTCGGCCAGGTCGGCCTCCCGGTCCTCCACGGCCTCGCGGGTCAGCTGCGCGCCGGCCTCGGCGTCCAGCGTCAGGTTGTCGCCGGTCGCCGGGTCGAAGCAGTGGACCTTGCGGGTGTCGATCCAGAACTCGGCCTCGCGCCCCTCGCGGATCCGGCTGGTCGAGTCGATCGACACGATCGCCTGCGTGCGCAGCTGGTCGCTGTCCAGCTCGCGCGACAGGTCGCGCAGCTGGTTGGCGACCGCCTCGGGAGCGTCGAAGGGGATGTAGGCGTACTGCGAGTCGCCCAGCCACTCGGTGACGTCGACCGTCGCCCGGAAGGTCGAGCCGACGTCGCGCTTGGCCGGGTCGACCAGCGAGGCGTCCTCGAAGTACTCCGGGCGCACGCCCATGAGGACGAGCTCCCTGCCCTGCACCGCGCGCGCCTTGCGCTCGTCGAGCGTGACCGGCCCGAAGGGGGTGTCGAGCCGGTCGCCCTGGACCGTCGCCGGCAGGAAGTTCATCGGCGGCGAGCCGATGAAGCCGGCGACGAACAGGTTGACCGGCTGCTCGTACAGCTCGCGCGGCGAGGCGACCTGCTGCAGCAGTCCCTTGCGCAGGACCGCGACCCGGTCCCCGAGGGTCATGGCCTCGGTCTGGTCGTGGGTGACGTAGACGGTCGTGATGCCCAGACGGCGCTGCAGCCGGGAGATCTCGGTGCGCATCTGGCCACGCAGCTTGGCGTCGAGGTTCGACAGCGGCTCGTCGAACAGGAACGCCTCCGCCTGGCGCACGATGGCGCGTCCCATCGCGACCCGCTGGCGCTGCCCGCCGGACAGGTTGGCCGGCTTGCGCTCGAGGTGCTCGTGCAGCTCGAGGACGTCGGCCGCCTCGTGCACCCGCCGCTTGACCTCCGCGTCGTCCATCTTGTGCAGGCGCAGCGGGAAGGCGATGTTCTCGTACACCGACAGGTGCGGGTACAGCGCGTAGTTCTGGAACACCATCGACAGGTTGCGGTCGCGCGGGGCCTTGTCGTTGACCCGCTTCCCGCCGATGACCATGTCGCCGCTGGTGATGTCCTCGAGGCCGACGATCATCCGCAGCAGCGTGGACTTCCCGCACCCCGACGGGCCGACCAGGATCATGAACTCGCCGTCGGCGATGTCCAGGCTGACGTAGTTGACGTCAGGGAAGCCGTCGCCGTACTTCTTGATGATGTTGCGCATCTCGATGGAGGCCATGAGGTCCTTCCTCAGGGGTGGGGTGGGCGTCAGCCCTTGACGGCGCCGTTGGTGAGGCCGGACACGATCCGCCGCTGGAACAGCAGCACCAGGACGACGACCGGGATGGTGACGATGACCGCTGCCGCCGCGATGGGGCCGTACGGCTGCTCGAACTGCGAGGCGCCGGAGAACAGGCCCAGCGCCGCGGGTACCGGACGGGCCGCGCTCGTGGACGTGAGGACGATGCCGTAGACGAAGTCGTTCCAGGCGATGAAGAACGCGATGATCGCGGTGGTGAACACGCCGGGTGCGGCCAACGGGACGATGACCTTGCGGAAGGCCTGCCAGGTCGTCGCTCCGTCGACCTGCGCGGCCTGCTCCATCTCCCACGGGATCTCCCGGAAGAACGCCGACAGCGTCCAGATGGAGATCGGCAGGGTCAGCGAGAGGTACGGGATGATCAGGCCCGGCCAGGTGTCGTACAGGCCGATCTGCCGCCACAGGTTGAACAGCGGCGTGACGATGGAGATGACCGGGAAGATCGCGACCGCCAGGGCGGTCGACAGGATGATCTTCTTGCCGGGGAACTCGAGCCGGGCGATGGCGTACGCCGCGAACATCGCCAGGATGCAGGAGATCGCGGTGGCGATGAGGCAGATGCCGAACGAATTGCGCAGCGCCGGCAGGAACAGGTCGCTGGCGTCGCCGTTGAGGATCAGGTCGTAGTTCGACCAGGAGGCCTTCGTCGGCAGGAAGGACTCGTTCGCCAGGTCCGCCGAGCTCTTGAGCGACAGCGACACGATCCAGGCCACCGGGAACAGCGCGTAGACGACGATCAGCAGACCGCCGAACCACCACCAGCCCCTCTCACGGCGGGACATCAGCCCTCCCCTCGGGTGGACGACAGGTCGACCTTGAAGCCCTTGATGAACAGCGCGCTGATGAGCACGACGCACAGGAACAGCAGCACGGACACCGCCGAGCCCAGGCCGATCTCCAGGCGCGCGATGGTCTGCCGGTAGGCCAGGAACGACACCGACTCGGTGTTGTTGGCGCCGTTGGTCATCACGAAGATGCTGTCGAAGACGCGGAAGGCGTCCAGGCTCCGGAACAGCAGCGCGACCATGATCGCGGCCTTCATGTTCGGCAGCGTGACCTTGGACATGCGCTGCCACCAGGTGGCGCCGTCGACGCGGGCCGCCTCCTGCAGCACGTCCGGCACCTGCGCCAGCCCCGCCAGCAGCAGCAGCGAGATGAACGGCGTGGTCTTCCAGATCTCGGCGATGCAGACGACGAACAGGGCCGACCACTGGCCGCCGAACCAGTCGGTCTCGGCGCCGATCCCGGGCACCCAGCCGAACCAGGTGTTGACGAAGCCGGTGTCGAGGCCGAACGCGAAGCGCCAGGCGAAGGCGGACACGACGGTGATCACGGCGTACGGGATGAGGATGGCAGCGCGCACGACCGGGCGGATGGTCGAGAGCGCCTTCATCATCACCAGGGCCAGCGCGAAGCCCAGGACCAGCTCCACGGCCACGGTGACGACGGTGATGAACAGGGTCACGCCGAGCGAGATCCACCAGATCCGGTCGGTGAGGATGACCCAGTAGTTCGACAGCCCGGTGAACGCCCGGTTGTCCGGGTCGGTCAGCCGGAAGTCGAACAGCGAGTCGTAGATCGCCTGCGCGATCGGGTACGCGGTGACCAGCAGCATCACCCCGAAGGCGGGGCCGGCGAGCATCCACCCGAGCTTGCGCTCGGCACGGGAGCGGTCGCTGATCATCCGGCGAGGAGCGGAGACCGGCTCCTGCCGCTGCCCCGGGGGCAGGGTCGTGGTGCTCACAGCAGCTGCTCCTTTTTCAGGACGGCCTTGATGAGGTTCGCGGCGCTCTGGCCCGTCCCGTCAGGGCGCACCGACGAGGTCGGGTGGTAGGTCCGCTGCAGGCTGCTGGACACCTCGCTGTAGTACGCGGTCTGCGGCCGCGGGGCCGCCTTCTCGAGCGACTCGCGGATGACCGGCGCCATCGGGAAGGCCTTCACGACCTCGGGGTCGTCGTACACCGCGGCCTTCGCGGCCGGGTTCCCGTTCGTCACGAAGTAGTAGGACTGGTTCTCCTCGCTCGTGGCGCACTCGGCCGCCTCGTACGCCAGGTCGACGTGCTTGCTGAAGGCGCCGACACCGAGGTTGATGCCGCCGTAGGGCGGGGCGCTCTCCTGGCCCGGCTCGACCCGCGGGTAGAGCGACCAGCCGTAGTCGTCGGGCACGGACTGCTCGAGCGTCCCGGCCTTGACGGCGGCCAGCGCCCGGGGCCAGACGAACGGCCAGTTGACCATGAAGCCGGCGTCGTCGCCCTCGAAGCCGGTGACGTTGACGTCCTCGCCGGCGGTCGACAGCGCCGGGCCGCCGACTCCGGCGTCGTTGACGCTCCTCATGATCTCTGCGGCCTTGCTGGCGGGCTCGTCGGCCAGGCCCAGCTGGACGCTCTCGGGGTCCTCAGCGCGGCCGGTGATGATGTGGCCCCCGGCCGACTCGACCAGCGCGTTGAGCCAGACGGTGAGCGCCTCGGCGCGGATGCCCTGGACGCCGAGCAGCTTGTCCTGCTGCTTCGCGGCGTCGATGACCTGGTCCCAGGTGACCGGGCCGCTGACGTCGAGCCCGGCGGCCTCGGCGACCGACTTGCGGTACCAGAACAGCTGGGTGTTCGCCCAGAACGGGACGGCGACCAGCTCGTCCTTCCAGGTGCTGCCGGCGACGGCGCTCTCGACGACCCCCTCGGTCACCCGCTCGGCGACCTCGTCGGGGACCGGAGCGAGGAACCCGGCCTCGGAGAACTCCGGGATGTACGGCGGGTCCAGGCTCATGATGTCGATGGAGGAGTCGTTGGCCGCCAGCCGCCGCACGAGCTGCTGCCGTTGTTCGGAGGACTCGCGCGGCAGCAGCGTCACCTCCACCCGGTAGCGGCCGTCGGCGGCCTCGGTGCACCGCTTCGCGATCTCGGCCTGGCCGCCTGAGTCGGGGTTGATGTACCAGGTGAGCGTGGGGGCTCCGCCGCTGTCGCCGCCGCAGGCCGCCAGGAACGAGGCCGACAGCAGCAGCGCAGCCGCGGTCGCGGTGCGGCGCCGTCCCGTCGGGCGTCGATCGGGCCCTGTCTCGCGGACGGGAGGCCCGTCCCGTCTGTCGTCAGGCACCTGCAGCTCCTCGGCTCCCAGCGGGCGACGGGGCCGGCGCGGGCACCGGCGAGCTCGCGGCTCGCTGTCGATCGTGCGCGGAAGGGTCCGGCGCTCCTGGGTCCTGTCGCCGGTGCGGGCCACCTCGAGGGCAGCGGGACACGGGGTGCCGCGCAGCGTCCGAGTCAGCACCTCCGCGATGCGGAGGTGGGCAGATGGTGACCCGCGTCACGCGCCCTAAACCTCCTGCGGGGGGCGTGATCCCGACCGGGTCCCGGCGCGGCTCGCGGCGCTTCGTCGGCGCCGCGTGGGAGGGTCGCCGCCGGCGGCAACCGGCCGCCCGGGATCGGGAGGTCGGTCGTGCCGGAGCCCGTCGACCTGGTGCGTGCCCTCGAGGCCGGACCCGGATGGCCGGTGGGCCTGGCGCCCGAGGGACCGCTCGGCGAGGTGCGTGTGCTCGACCTGTCGCGGGTGCTCGCCGGCCCGTACTGCTGCATGGTGCTGGCCGACCTCGGGGCCGACGTGGTCAAGGTCGAGCGGCCGGGTCTCGGCGACGACACCCGGCACTGGGGTCCGCCCTTCCACGGCGACGACGCCGCCTACTTCTTCTCGGTCAACCGCGACCGCCGCTCGGTCGCGCTGGACCTGACCACGCCCTCGGGGCGCGCCGTCGTCCGGCGACTGGCGGGCGCCGCCGACGTCGTGGTCGAGAACTTCCTGCCGCACCACCTGGTCAGGCTGGGGCTGGATGCGCTGCGCGACCAGACGACGGCCGTGTGGGTGTCCGTGCGCGGCGCCGGCGGTGACGGGCCGGACGGCGGCAAGCCCGGTTACGACGTCATGGCGCAGGCCCGCAGCGGGCTGATGTCGGTGACCGGCACGACCGAGCCGACCAAGGTCGGCGTCGCCGTGGCCGATGTCGTCACCGGCCTGTACGCCGCGGTCGGCGCGCTGGCGGGCCTGCTGGCGCGGCGGCCCCTGCGGGTCGAGGTGGGCCTGCTGGAGGCGGCCGTCTCGATGCTGGTCAACCAGGCGTCCAACGCCCTCGTCGGGGGAGAGGTGCCGGCCTTCACCGGCAACGACCACCCCAACATCGCGCCGTACGGGCCGGTCCCGTGCTCGGACACGGCGCTGGTGCTCGGCGCGGGCAACGACGCCCAGTTCGCTGCGCTGTGCGCCGCGATCGGGCTGGACGTCCGGCCGCCGTGGTGGACCAACGCCGGCCGCGTCGCGGACCGCACGGCGCTCGGGAGTGCGCTGGCCGCGGTCCTCGGACGCCGCACCGCCCGTGAGTGGGCCGCCGTGCTGGGCGAGGCGGGCGTGCCGTGCGCGCCCGTGCAGGACCTCGGCCAGCTGCAGGACGACCCGCAGCTGCTCGCCACCGGACAGTTGCAGCAGGTCGAGCACGCCGCGGGGCCGGTGCGCGTCGTCGGCTCGCCGTTCCGGCTGGACGGCGTCCGGCCGAGGGTGCGCCGCGCCCCACCGCTGCTCGGGGAGCACACGACGCAGGTCCTGACGGCGCTCGGGCTGACGGCGGAGCAGGTCGAGGAGGTCGTGCGTGGCGCAGGCGGGTGAGCAGGACGGCGGCCGGGTCTCGGGTGGCGCGGCGCTGGTGTCCGCGCTCGAGGCGCTGGACGTCGACGTCGCCTTCGGGCTGCCCGGGGTGCACAACCTCGCGGCGTGGAAGGCCTTCGGCGACAGCGCCGTCCGCCTGGTCGGGGTGCGGCACGAGCAGACCGCCGGGTACGCCGCCGACGGCTACGCCCGCGCCACCGGACGGCTCGGCGTGGCGATCACGACCACCGGCCCGGGCGCGGCCAACGTCATCGCCGCGACCGGGGAGGCCTGGTCGTGCCACACGCCGCTGCTGGTGATCGCGACCGACGTGCCGACCACCGTGCGCCGCCCGGGGCAGTACCGCGGCGTGCTCCACGAGACCACCGACCAGGCCTCGTTCTTCCGCCCGGTGACCAAGGCCGTCGTGCACGTGACCCGTGCGGAGGACCTGCACGAGGCGGTGCTGCGCGCGGGCCGGCTGGCGCTGCAGGCGCCGCGGCGACCGGTCTACGTCGAGGTGCCCACCGACCTGCTGTCGGCCCTGGTCGACCGGCCCGTCGCCGTCCCCGTCGCCGCCGTCGACGAGGCGGCCGCGCCCGCGCCGGACGTCAAGGCCCTGCTCGACGCGCTGTCGACCGCGAAGCGGCCGCTGCTGTGGGTCGGCGGGGGAGCGACCGCGTCCGGCGCCGCCGCCGAGGTGCGGGCCGTGGCCGAGGCGCTCGGCGCTCCAGTGCTCTGCTCGTACGGCGGACGCGGGCTGCTGCCGCCCGACCACCCGCTGCTGGTCCCGCTGCCGCCTCACAGCGAGGCGGCGGGCGACCTGTGGGACGCCGCCGACGTCGTGCTGGTGGTCGGCAGCGACCTCGACGCCATGAACACCCAGGGCTTCCGGCAGCCGCGACCACCCGTCCTGCTGGCGATCGACCTGGTGCCGCTGGTCAACGTGACGCCTGACGTGCACGTTCAGGCCGACGCGCGGCAGGCCCTGGCAGCGCTGGCCACCCGGCTCGAGGGGACACGTGCGCCCTGGGCCGTGCGACCCGGGGCGCGACCGGAGATGCCGTTCCTCGACGCGCTCGAGGCGGCCCTGCCGGCGGACGCCGTCGTCGTGGCCGACATGTGCGTCGCGGGCTACTGGTTCGGCGGGTTCGGCCGGGTCGGCGCCCCGCGCGGGCTCGCCTACCCGGTCGGCTGGGGGACGCTGGGCTTCGGCTTCCCCGCCGCGCTCGGGACGTCGCTGTCGGGGCGTCCGACCGTCGCGGTCGTCGGCGACGGCGGCTTCCTGTTCGCCTGCGGCGACCTCGCGACCGCCGCGCAGGAGCGGCTGCCGGTCACCGTCGTCCTGGTCGACGACGGCGGCTACGGCATGCTCCGCTACGACTTCGTCCAGGACGCGGAGCAGCCGGTCGGCACCGAGCTCGAGCCCCCGGACTTCGTCGCGCTGGCCGCGGCGTTCCGGGTCGCGGCGCGCGAGGTCGCGGTCACCGGCCTGACCGCCGCCGTCCGGGAGGGCATCGCGTCCGGCCGTCCGAACCTCGTCGTGGTCAGGGCGACCTACCACCCGCCGCCGAACACCTCGCCGAACTGGTACCGCGCGGCGCGGTGACCCCGAGGTTGCCGTGATCGTCGCTCGGGAACGACGTGCACGACAGCGTCGTCGCACCACCCGAGCAGGGAGCGCTCCCATGACCGCCAGCCAGATCGTGCTGCTGATCGTCGTCCTCGTCGTCGTGGCGGTGATCATCGGTGCGGTTCTCGCCGCGGTGCGCAAGCGCAAGCGCAGCGAGCAGCTGCGCGGCACGTTCGGCTCGGAGTACGACCGGACGGTCGAGAGCAGCGACAAGAAGCGGGACGCCGAGCGCGAGCTGGCCGAGCGCCAGGAGCGGCACGCCCAGCTCGACGTCCGGCCGCTGCCCGAGGCCAGCCGGCAGCGCTACCTGACGGCCTGGGACGGCGTGCAGAACCGCTTCGTCGACTCGCCCGTGCTGGCGCTGTCCGAGGCGGACGCGCTGCTCACCCGACTGCTCGACGAGCGCGGGTTCCCGACCGACGACGTCCGGACGCAGGCGGACATGCTCTCCGTCGAGCACGCGCACGTCCTCGAGCAGTTCCGCGCCGGCCACCGGATCGAGCAGCAGAACTCGACCGGGCACGCCGACACCGAGCAGGTCCGCCAGGGGATGCTGCACTTCCGGTCGGTCTTCGAGGAACTGGTCAGCGAAGGCGCTCGCGAGGCCACCCCGTACCCGCAGGACCGCCCGCAGCAGGTCCGGGACCAGGACGTCCGGCGCGAGCGCGACGTCCGCACCGACTAGCCCGTCGCCGCCGCCAGGAGCTCGGCCTCGCGCTCAGGGCTGAGCTCGCGCGCGAGCGGCGGCTCGCCGCGCTCGCGGTCCCACGCCAGGACGTCGGCGGCCGTGGTCTCCAGCTTGCCCGAGTCGATGGAACTCGAGCAGGCGCTGAGTGCGAGAGCGATGGCGGGCGCGGCGGCCAACAAGGTCAGGTGGCGTGCAGTGCGGCTAATGAGGATCTCCCAGCTCAGACGCAC
>JAOPVV010000168.1 GCA_025966005.1 Frankiales bacterium | reverse complement strand
CTGCTGGCGGCGACGTACTGCCGCTCGGCGTCGGCGACCTGCTCCTCGACGGCCCGGCGCTGCTCGGGGTTCGGGACCTGGGCGGCGGCGGCCCGTCCGGCGGCGAAGGACTGCGCGGCCGCAGCGTCGAGGGCGTCCTGCACGGGACCGAGGTCGGCGCGCGGGACCTCGACGGCGACGTCGGACGCCTGCGCGCGGGCGGTCAGCGCCTGCCGGAGCCGGTCCTGCGCGGCCGGGCTGGACAGCCGTGCGAGCAGCGCCCCCTTCTCGACCCGGGCGCCGTCCTGCACGAGCACCTCGGTGACCGTGGCGTCGGTCGGCGCGGTGACGGCGGCGACGGCCCGGGCCGCGACGGTGCCGGGGGCGTCGACGACCTCGGACACGTCGGCGCGGCCGACCTCCACGGTCGCCACGCGCGGGTCGCCGTCGCCGCTGCAGCCGGTCAGCGCCGTCACCAGCAGCACCGTCGCGACGCAGGCGGGAACGGCGGGACGCTTCACGTCCTCAGCGTACGGAGGACCCGGGCTTCCTGCCCCTCCGCGGGAGCGCCGCGGCTCAGGCGTCGGCGGCGAGCTGGCGCGACCGGTCGCGGGCGGCCTCGATGGCCGCCAGCATCGCGGCGCGCACGCCGTGGTCCTCCATCGTCCGGATGGCCGCGATCGTCGTGCCGCCCGGCGAGGTGACGGCCTCGCGCAGCAGCACCGGGTGCTCGCCGGACTCGCGCAGCATCCGCGCGCTGCCCACCGCGGTCTGCACGATCAGCTCGGCGGCGACGGCGCGCGGCAGGCCGAGCAGGATGCCGGCGTCGATCATGGCCTCGACGAGGAAGAAGAAGTACGCCGGACCGCTGCCCGACAGGGCCGTCACGGCGTCAAGCTGCGACTCCGGCACCCGGATGACCTTGCCGACGGGACGCAGCAGCTCCTCGACCAGCTCGAGCTGCTCCCCGCCCGCGTGCGACCCGGCGGCGACCGCCGACATCGCCTCGTCGACGAAGACCGGCGTGTTCGTCATGACGCGGACGACGGACGTGCCCGCGGGCAGCAGCTCCTCGATCAGCGAGCTCGGGATGCCGGCGGCGACCGACACGACCAGCGCGCCGGGCCGCAGGTGCCCGGCGATCTCGCCGAGCAGCGTCCGCATGTCCTGCGGCTTGACCGCGAGCAGCACCACGTCGGCGATCGCGACCGCCTCCTCGGGGGTGGGCGTCGCGACGCCGTACCGCTCGGCGATCTCGGCGGCCCGCTCGGGGTAGCGCTCGGCGGCGAGCATCGACGACGCCGGCCGGCCGGAGCGCAGCAGCCCCGACAGCAGGGCCTCCCCGAGCTTGCCGACGCCGAGCAGCGCGATGACCGGCGGCGAGCCGGTCACGACCGGCTCGCGAGGGCGCGCAGGAAGAACACGAGGTTGGCGGGTCGTTCGGCGAGACGGCGCATGAGGTAGCCGTACCACTGATCGCCGTACGGCACGTACGTCCGGACGACGTGTCCCTGCGCCGCCAGCCGCTCCTGCTCGAGCGGACGGATGCCGTAGAGCATCTGGAACTCGTAGCTGCCCGTCTCTCGCCCGAGCCCGAGCGCCCGCTCCACCAGCGCCGGGTCGTGGGTGGCGAGCATCGGGTAGCCCTCGCCGGCCATGAGCACCGCCATGCAGCGGACGTACGCCGCGTCGACGTCGTCGGCGTCCTGGAAGGCGACGTCGGCCGGCTCCCGGTAGGCGCCCTTGCACAGCCGCACCCGGCTGCCGGGGGTCGCGAGCGCACGGCAGTCGTCGAGCGTGCGGTGCAGGTAGGCCTGCAGGACCGCACCGGTCTGCGGATGGGTCTGCCGCAGCGTCGCGAGGGTCGCGAGGGTGCGGTCGGTCGTGCTGTGGTCCTCCATGTCGAGGGTCACCGTCGTGCCGGCGGCCGCGGCGGCCTCGCAGATCGTGCGCGCACCCTCGAGGGCCAGGTCGTCGCTGATCGTCTGGCCGACCGCGCTGAGCTTGACCGACACCTCGACCCGGCCGTCCCCGGTGAGCCCGGCCTCGCGCAGGCGGTCGAGCAGCAGCAGGTAGGCCTTGACGGTGGCATCGGCCTGGCCGGCGTCGGTGGTGTCCTCGCCGAGGTGGTCGAGGCTGACCGACAGCCCCTTCGCCGTCAGGTCGCGGCTGGCGCGGACGGCGTCCTCGACCGTCTCGCCCGCCACGAAGCGCGAGACGACGCTGCGCGACAGCGGCGCCCCGGCGACGAGCCGCTCGACGCGGGCGTTGCGGGAGGCGGCGAGGATCACGGACCGCAGCGGCGAGGACAGCATGCGCGCAGGCTAACGGCGCCGCCCCGCGCTGCGGGCGGTCCCGGTCAGCCGGCCGGGCCGAGCCAGTCGACGGCTGCGGCCCAGGCCTCGCTCGAGGGGTCGATCGGGTCGCGGTGGCTCCCCGCGGTCTCGACCAGCGTGCAGCCGGTCGCTGCGGCGTACGTCCGCGAGCGCGCCACGGGGACCGTCTGGTCGTGGGTGGGGTGCACGACCAGGACGGGGACGCCGGGGGCGCCGGCGCGGACCGGGTCGGCCTGCTGCCAGCGGTCGGCGACCTGCTCGACAGCGCCGCCGAGCAGCTGCTCCGCGTGCACCCGGGCCCGCGCCAGGTCGGTGACGGGCGCGAGAGCGACCACGCGGGTGGCGACGACCTTCGGCGCCGAGCCCACCGCCTCGAGCGGCAGCGTCGGGCGCGAGGCGGCCCAGAGCGCGAGCTGCCCGCCGGCCGAGTGCCCGACCAGGCTCACCCGCGACAGGTCGAGCGGGGCGGACACCCCTGCCAGCGCGTCGATCCCGTCGGCGACGTCCTTGAAGGTCATCGGCCAGCCGCCACCCCCACCGCGGCCGTCGCCGAGGCGGCGGTACTCGAGGTTCCAGGCGGCGTAGCCGCGGCGCGCGAGGTCGCAGGCCAGCGGACGGCAGACGAGCTTGCCGTACCTGGTCTGCCAGTAGCCGCCGTGCAGGACCACGACCACCGGGTGCGGTCCCGTCCCTCGGGGCAGGTGCAGCTCGGCGCACTGCGAGCGGTCGGGGCCGAAGCGGTGGACCTGCGGACGGCTGAGCAGCGACAGCGCGATCCTCAGGGGCAGGCTCACGCCCGCGCCCCGCCGTGGACCGCCCAGTCGGCGACGACCCGCGCGAGCTCGGGCCCGCGGTCCTCCTGCAGGAAGTGCCCGCCGCCGGTGATGGTCGTGTGCGGCTGCCCGGCTGCCCCGGGGATCTTGCCGATGAGCATCCGCTCGCCGCCGCCGGTGATCGGGTCGAGGTCGGAGAAGGCGCACAGGAAAGGCTTCTCGAACGCCTCCAGCACCTCCCAGGCCCGCTGGTTGTCCGCGGTCGCCGGGTTGTCGGCGTCCTGCGGGATGAGGTCGGGGAACGCCCGCGGCCCGGCCTTGTGGGCCGCGTCCGGGAAGGGCGCGTCGTACGCCGCCTGCACCTCCGGGGCCATCGGCACCGCGCAGCCCGACGCCACGAGGAAGCCGATCGGCAGGTCCTCGGTGCGCACGACGAAGTCGCGGAACTGCCACCAGGCGTCGGGCAGCCGGCGCCGGCCGTCCGGCAGCCCGGTGTTCGCGGCGCAGACGCGCGCGAAGCGGTCCCCCTGCCCGGACGACTCGGCCTCGGCGACCAGCCGGAGCCCGAGCAGACCGCCCCAGTCCTGGCAGACCAGCGTCACGTCGGTGAGGTCGAGGGCGTCGAACAGCACCGAACGGAGCCACTCGACGTGCCGGGCGTAGGTGTAGTCGCCGAGCTCGAGGGGCTTGTCGGACCGGCCGAAGCCGATGAGATCGGGTGCCACGCAGCGGAACCCGGCGTCCACGAGCACCGGGATCATCGTCCGGTACAGGTAGCTCCACGACGGCTCGCCGTGCAGCAGGAGCACGACCGGGCCGGCCCCCTCGTCGACGTAGGCCATCCGCAGTCCGTCCGACGTGGTGGCGTACCGCGGCTCGTACGGGAAGCCCGGCAGGTCGGCGAAGCGGTCGTCCGGTGTGCGCAGCGTCTGCATCCGCGCACCGTAGAGGGGCGGCCCGGCTCAGCGCAGGTAGGAGCTGCTGTCGAAGTCGACGGCGGCGGCCAGGTTCAGCCGGGTGAAGGCCAGCGCCTCGGCGAGATCGGCCTCCCGCTCGGCGCGGTCCTCGGACTTTCGCGTGTTCACCTCGACCACGACCAGCCCCTCGAAGCCCTGGACGGCCAGGCCCTCGAGCAGCTCGGCGCACGGCTGGTCGCCGCGGCCGGGCACGAGGTGCTCGTCGCGGGCCGTGCCGGTCCCGTCGGCGATGTGGACGTGCGTCAGGCGCTCGCCCATCGTCGCGGCCATCGCCAGCGCGTCGCTCCTGGAGACGGCCGTGTGCGACAGGTCGAGGGTGAAGTCAGGGAAGTCCTCGGCGGTCGGGTCCCAGTCCGGGGAGTACGGCGTGACCTCGCGGCCGCGGGCCCGCAGCGGGAACATGTTCTCGACGGCGAAGCGGACTGCGGTCTCGTCGCCCATCTGCTGGATGCCGCCGAGGAACTGGCGGGCGTACTCGCGCTGCCAGCGGAACGGCGGGTGCACCACGACCGTCTCGGCGCCGCACTCCTCGGCGGCCTCCTTCGCGCGGACCAGCTTGGCCCACGGGTCGGTGCCCCACACCCGCTGGGTGATCACCAGGCAGGGCGCGTGCAGGGCCAGGATCGGCACCTGGTGGTAGTCCGACAGCCGGCGCAGTGCGGTGATGTCCTGGCTGACCGGATCGGTCCAGACCATGACCTCGACACCGTCGTAGCCGAGCCGCGCGGCGATCTCGAAGGCGTTCGCCGTCGACTCCGGGTAGACGCTCGCCGTGGACAGGCCGACCTTCGCGGTCGGTACCTGCACGACCAGGCCGTCGGGGTTCGTCATCGCCCGCCCCACGCTACGGCCCGTGCGCTGACGGCGCCGACCTCAGGCCCCGGCGAGCCAGTCGAGGCGCCGCAGGATGACGCCCTCGCGCAGCGCCCAGGGGCACACGGACACCTCCTCGAGGCCGAGCACGTCGAGCGCCTCGTGCGCGACGACCGCACCGGCCAGCAGCTGGTGGGCCCTGCTGGCCGACACCCCGGGCAGCTGCGCGCGCTGCTGGGCCGTCATGCCGGCGAGCTGCTCGACGGTGCGTGCCAGGCCGCTGCGGCGCAACCGGCGCGGGACCCGTGGCCCGCGGTCGTACGGCGCCGCGCCGTCCAGGCGGGCCAGCGACCGGAAGGTCTTGCTGGTGACGACCCCGCGGTCGGTGGCGCCCGCCGCCAGCAGCTGCGGGCGGACCGCCTCGAGCTGCTCGCGGGCGTGGCGGCGGACGGCCTCCACGTCGCGACCGGAGGGCGGGTCGCCCCTCAGCCGGTCGCGGGTCAGCCGTCCGGCACCGAGCGGGAGGGAGAGCGCGACGTCCGGCTCCTCGTCGATCCCCGAGGCCAGCTCGAGCGAGCCGCCGCCGATGTCGAGGCAGAGCAGGCGTCCGGCGCTCCAGCCGAACCAGCGGCGCACCGCCAGGAAGGTCAGCCGGGCCTCGTCCTCACCGGGCAGGACGAGCAGCTCGACGCCGGCACGCTCGCGGACCGCGGCCAGCACCGCGGCGGAGTCGGTCGCGTCGCGCACCGCGGACGTGGCGAAGGCGACGAGGTCCTCGACGCCCTCCTCGTCCGCGGCCGTGCGGGCCTCGGTGACGGCAGCGCACAGGACGTCGGTGCCGTGGGCGCCCAGCGAGCCGTCGGCCTGCAGCAGCTCGGCCAGGCGCAGCTCGTCCTTGTGGGAGCGCACCGGGTCGGGGTGGCCGCCGCGGTGCGCGTCGACCACCAGCAGGTGGACGGTGTTGGACCCGACGTCCAGGACGCCCAACCTCACGAGTCGGACCTCACGTGCACCGCCGCATGGGGCGGGACAGTACCCACGCCGGGCCGCGGGACCCCGGCGGGCCGTTAGCATCGGGGGGATGTCCCAGGTGTCCGTGGTCCCGGCGTGAGCGGCCGGCCGCTCGACGAGACCGTGATCGCCCGCGCGGCCGGCGAGTCGTCCGACCCCTCCCTGCAGCACGAGCGGCTCCCCCGGGTGCTGCACGACAGCCCGGTGGCGGTGCTCCTGGTCGACCTCGGCTCCGGCTGCGTCGTGCAGGCCAACCCGGCCGGGCGCGCGCTGACCGACGCGCCGCCGTCGCTGCCGCAGTCGGTCGCGCAGTGGTCCGCCGACGCCGACCTGCGCCGTCCGAGCACCACGGGCTTCGCCGTCGACGACGGCCCCGTCGAGCGCATCGTCAGCGGCGAGGTCGTGCACGGCGAGCCCGTCCTGGTCGGCGGGCAGCTGCGCTGGGTCACCGGGTTCCCGATCCCCGGTGAGGACGGCGACGACCGGGCGCAGGCGCTGGTCGTGTTCTTCGACCTCGACGGCAGCGGGCACGACGTCGAGGTCCGCGACCGCGCCGTCGTCGCCGCAGGGCTGTCGTTCACCATCAGCGACCCGCGCCGCCCCGACAACCCGCTGGTGTTCGTCAACCCGGCCTTCGAGCGCACGACCGGGTGGTCCCGGGCCGAGGTCGTGGGGCGCAACTGCCGCTTCCTGCAGGGCCCCGCCACCGACCCGGACGCGGTGCAGCGGGTCCGGGACGCCCTGCGCGACGAGCAGCACGCGACCATCACGCTGCTGAACCACCGCAAGGACGGCACGGCGTTCTGGAACGAGCTGTCGCTCTCGCCCGTGTACGACGCGTCCGGCGAGCTGACGCACTTCGTCGGCATCCAGGCGGACGTCACGAGCCGCATCCACGTCGAGCGCGAGCGCGAGCAGCACCTCGAGGCCGAGCGGGCGGCCCGCGCCGCTGCCGAGCGGGCGCAGCGCCAGCTCGCGCTGCTGGCGGAGGCGACCTCGCTGCTCGCCGCAACCCTCGACGTCGACGAGTCGCTCGACCGGCTGACCGGCCTGGCCGTGCCGCTGATGGCCGACTGGTGCACGGTCCACCTGGTGGGCGACGACGGCCGGGTCCAACGGGTCGCGGCCCGCCACCGCGACCCCGACCTGCTGCCGCTGCTGCGCCGGCTCGAGGAGCTGCAGCCGACCGGCCTCACCGACGACTCGCACACCGCGACGGTCCTGCGGGGCGGGCCGCCCGTGCTCGTCGAGGTCGACGACGACGTGCTGGTGCAGGGCATCGACGACCCCGAGCTGCTCGAGGTCTACCGGCAGATCGGGATGCGGTCGGTCATCGTCGTGCCGCTGCGCGCCCGCCGGCAGGTCGTCGGCGTGCTCGCGCTCTACACCGACGGCTCGGGCCGCACCTTCGGCGAGGACGACCTCGCGACGGCCGCCGACCTGGCCCGCCGGGCCGCGCTCGCCGTCGACAACGCCCGGCTCTACCAGCGCGAGCACGACGTCGCCGAGCAGCTGCAGCGCAGTCTGCTGCCGCAGCTGCCCCAGGTCGCCGGCCTCGACCGGGCCGCCCGGTACCTGCCCGGCTCGACCGCCGCCCAGGTCGGCGGCGACTGGTACGACCTGTTCGCCCTGCCCGACGGCACCGTCGGGATCGCCATCGGCGACGTGATGGGGCACGACCTGGCCGCCGCCGCGTCGATGGGCCAGCTGCGCTCGGTGCTGCAGTCCTACGCGTGGCAGGGCAGCAGCCCGGCCGTCGTGCTGGACCGCCTCGACCAGCTGGTGCAGGGCCTGGCGATGGCCCAGCTGGCGACCTGCGTCTACGGCCGGCTCGACCTGCCGTCCCCCGACGGTCCGGGCCGCCTGCGGCTCTCCAACGCCGGCCACCTGCCGCCCGCGCTGCGCTCGCCCGACGGCAGCGTGCGCCTCATCGGCGGCCCGCCGTCCCTGCTGGTCGGGGCCGCCCTGGGCACGTCCCGTGAGGAGGTCGAGGAGCAGCTCGATCCCGGCTCGACGCTGGTGCTCTACACCGACGGCCTGGTCGAGCACCGCGGGCGCGGCATCGACGAGGGGCTCGCCGCGCTGCAGGCGGCCGTCGCGAGCGCGCCCGACGCGGACGCCGACGCGATCTGCGAGCACCTGCTGAGCCAGCTCGCCGACGGCGCCCTCGAGGACGACGTCGCCGTGCTCGTCGTCCGCGTGCTGTGAGACCCGCTGCTGTGAGACCCGCTGCTGGGAGACCCTCTGCTGGGAGACTGGTGCCGTGACCGACCTGGGCATGCCGAGCGTCCGGGCGGACGAGGTCGACCCCGACTTCGCCCGCGAGTGGGTCGAGTTCGTCGACCCCGCCGACCCGCTCGGCGTCGTGCGCGCCGACCTCACCTGGCTGCTGTCGTCGTGGACGTGCGTGTACGGCCGGGGCTGCGAGGGCGTGGTCGAGGGCCGGGCCGACGACGGCTGCTGCAGCCACGGCGCCTTCTACGCCGACGACGAGGACCAGGCCCGGATCGAGGGCTTCGCCGCCCAGCTCAAGGGCAAGCACTGGCAGTTCGCCGAGCAGGGGCGCCGGCTCGGCGTCTCCGAGTCCGACGAGCTCGAGGGCGAGCCGGCCCTGCGCACCCGGGTCGTCGACGGCGCGTGCGTCTTCCTCAACCGCACCGGCTTCTCCGGCGGCGCCGGCTGCGCGCTGCACGCGCTCGCCGACCGGGTCGGGCTGCACCCGCTGCAGACCAAGCCCGACGTCTGCTGGCAGCTGCCGGTGCGCCGGACCCAGGAGTGGGTCGAGCGGCCCGACGAGGTGTCGGTGCTCGTGACGTCCGTCGGCGAGTTCGACCGCCGCGCCTGGGGTCCGGGCGGGGCGGACCTGCACTGGTGGTGCACCTCGTCCCCGACGGCCCACGTCGGCGCCGACCCGCTGTGGGTGTCGTACGCCCCCGAGCTGACGGCGCTGATCGGCGAGCCCGCCTACGCCGAGCTGGCCCGGCTGTGCGCCCGCCGCACCGACGGCCGCGGCGCTCCCCACCCGGCCAGCGAGGCCGCCGTCGGAGCCCAGCTGGCCGGCGGCGCCGAGCCCGCCCACCCCCCCGTCCACTAGCCCCCACCCCGCCCACTACCCCGCCCGAACCGTTCGTCCGGACCCACGTGGTGAACGGTTCGAGCGG
>JAOPVV010000160.1 GCA_025966005.1 Frankiales bacterium | reverse complement strand
AGGCTCGGCGCCTCCTGGCCCTCCGAGTCGGTGGCGTTGCCCGCGGACAGCTCGAAGTAGCCGGTCGTGCGGACCTGCAGACCGGTGGCGGCGGCCTGCTCGTCGAGCAGCCCCTTCGCCTGCTGGTAGGCGGCCCGGAAGGAGAAGTCCGTGAACTTCTGGTCGACGACGATGCCGTACGCCGTGCCGCCGTCGTCGGTCACGAAGCGGTCGGACCCGGTGTTGCCCTGCCAGACGACGCGGTACTGCGGGAACTGCGTCTGCAGCGCCCGGAAGACGCGGTCGACGTCGGCGCGTCGTGCCGCGATGTCGCCCTTCGGGTCGGTGAGCGCGACGATGCTGGTGCCCTCGTCCGGCCCGTTGCCGTATTCCTGGACGAGCTGCTTCTCGCTCTCGTAGCCCTGCTGGCCGGGCAGCGAGAAGTCGACGGTGAGCCGCTCGGTCGTCGCGCCGGCGGTGGCGCCGCCCGCGATCATGACGACGAGCCAGAACAGCGCCACCCACTTCTTGTGCCGCAGGACGAACTGCGCGAGCCGCACCATGACGCATCTCCCCGGAGTCGACAGTGGGGCCGACGCTAGGGGCGGGCCCCGACGAGCACGACCGGTTTACGGGAAGTCGACCCGGACGCTCACGCCCAGCGACGGCGCGCGTCAGCGCAGCAGGCTGTCGTCCTGCGGGGGGTGGTTCACCAGCGAGTGGGCGGCCCGCTCGAGGTGGTCCCAGATCGCGGCGCGCGCCTCGTCGGGGATGTCGAGCCGGGCGACGGCCGGCAGCATGTGGGACAGCCACGCCTCGCGCTCGCGCTCGCCGACCTGCCAGGCGACGTGCCGCATGCGCAGCCGAGGGTGGCCCCGCTGCTCGGAGTAGGTGCCGGGCCCGCCCCAGTACTGCACGAGGAACATCCGCAGCCGGTCCTCGGCCGGCCCGAGGTCCTCCGGGTACAGCGGCCGCAGCACCGGGTCCTCGGCCACGCCGGCGTAGAAGTCGGCCACGAGCTGGCGGAACACCGGCTCACCGCCGACCGCGTCGTACAGGCTCTCCACCCCGTCGAGCCTAGGCGGCCCGCCCGCTGCCCAGCGCAGCCGTCCGGCGGGTCGCGGCGGCCCGTGCGGCGGCACCGGCGATGTTGGCGAGCATGCCGCCGAAGACAACGCCGTGGAAGGGGGCGACGGACCACCAGTAGGCGTGTCCGGCCAGCCCGCGCGGGTGGAACAGCGCGCGCTGCACGAACAGCGTCCGCCCGTTCTCGTCGGCGTCCACCCCGAGCTCGAGCCACGCCGCGCCGGGCAGCTTCATCTCGGCCCGCAGCCGGAGCAGCTTCTGGTCGACGATCTCCTCGACCCGCCAGAAGTCGAGGGACTCGCCGACGTAGAGCTGGTCGGGATCGCGGCGGCCGCGGCGCAGTCCGACGCCGCCGACCAGGCGGTCCAGCTGCCCCCGCACGGCCCACGCCAGCGGGAAGGAGTACCAGCCGTGCTCGCCGCCGATGCCCTCGATGACCCGCCACAGGTCCTGCGGGTCGGCGTCGACCTGCCGCTCGCGCCGGTCCTGGTAGAGGGATCCGCCGGCCCAGTCGGGGTCGCTGGGCAGCGGGTCGGACGGCGCGCCCGGCCAGCTGGCGCTGGACCACCGGGTCTCGACCGCCGCCTCCCTGATGCGCAGCAGCGCCAGGCCGACCGACTCCTCGAAGCCGAGCAGGCCCTCGGGCGGGTCGGCCACGTGCTGCCTGATGTCGCTCTCGGAGCAGACGACCTCGTTGACCAGCGAGCGCACCAGCGGCTTGGCGAGCGCGGCCGGCACCGGGGTGACGACGTTGACCCAGTGGCCCGACAGGCGCGGGGTGAGCAGCGGGACGGGGATGATCAGCCGCTTGCGCAGCCCGGCGACGCGGGCGTACCGCTGCATCATCTCGAGGTAGGTGAGCACCTCGGGCCCGCCGATGTCGAAGCGCCGGGAGACCTCGGGCGGCAGGGTGGCCGCGCCGACCAGGTAGCGCAGGACGTCGCGCACGGCGATCGGCTGGATGCGGCTGTTGACCCACCTCGGCGTGATCATCGCCGGCAGCCGCTCGGTGAGGTAGCGCAGCATCTCGAACGACGCCGACCCGCTGCCGATGATGACGGCGGCCTGCAGGACAGCGGTCGGGACACCGCTGTCGAGCAGCAGCTGGCCGACCTCGGCGCGCGACGCCAGGTGGGGGGAGAGCTCCTCATGCTGCGGGACCAGGCCGCCGAGGTAGACGATCCGGCCGACCCCGGCCTCCTTCGCGGCCGCGCCGAACGCCGCCGCGGCGCGGCGGTCGGTGTCCTCGAACCCGCCCTCGCCGATGGAGTGGACCAGGTAGTAGGCGACGTCGACGCCGGCCAGCGCGCGGTCGAGCCCGGTGCCGCCGAGGGCGTCGCCCTCGACGACCTGGACTCGGTCGGCCCACGGCACGTCGCGCAGCCGGCTGGCGGAGCGCGTCATCGCGCGGACGGCGTGGCCCTCGGCGAGCAGGCGGGGGACCAGGCGGCCGCCGATGTAGCCGGTGGCGCCGGTGACGAGCACGGTGAGGGTCACGGCTCAGTGTGCTGGTCCGCCGGGCCCGGCGCCTCCTCGGGCACGACCTGCGGGGCCGCCGCCGGGTCGGTCCGCAGCCACAGCGAGCGCTGCGGGAACGGGATCTCGATGCCCGCCTCGGTGAAGGCGGTCTTGACGCGCTTGCGCAGCTCGCGCGCGACGGTCCACTGCTCCAGGGGAGCGGTCTTGACGACCAGGCGGATGGCGATCCCGTCGACGCCGAGGTTCTCGACCCCCCACACCTCCGGCTCCTCGAGCACCAGCCGTCCCAGCTCGGGGTCCTTCCAGACGCTGTCGGCGACGGCCTTGATGGTGCGCGTCGCCAGGTCGGTGTCGGTGTCGTACGCGACCGAGATGTCCAGCAGCGCGCGGGACCAGCCCTGGCTCATGTTGCCGATCCGCACGATCTCGCCGTTGCGGATGTGCCAGACGGTGCCGTCGACGCTGCGCAGCCGGGTCGTGCGCAGCCCGACGGCCTCGACGATGCCGCTGGCCTCGCCGGCGTCGATGGCGTCGCCGACGCCGTACTGGTCCTCCAAGATCATGAACATGCCGTTGAGGAAGTCCTTCACGACGTTCTGCGCGCCGAACCCCAGGGCCACGCCGACCACACCGGCGCCAGCGATGAGCGGTCCCAGCTCGAAGCCGAGCTCGGACAGCACCATCGACGTCGCGACCGTGAACACCGTGACGGACGTGACGCTGCGCAGCACCGAGCCGATCGTCTCGGTGCGCTGCCGGCGCCGCTCGGTGAGCAGCGGGGCGGCCTCGACGACGGCGCCCTCGTTGCGCCCGCGCAGCGGCCGCAGGGCGACCGGCACCGTCCCGGTCACCGCCTTGCTGATGAGCCGGCGCACGGCCCGGTGCACCGCGTACCGGATGACGAAGGCCAGCACCACGATGACCAGCACGTGCCAGGCCGTGGCGACGCCGCCGGTGTTGTCGCGCACGAAGTCCAGGAAGCCGTCCACCTAGAGCTCCAGCCCGGTGTGAGAGGCGAGGAAGGCGAGCGTGTCGACGGTCAGCCCGACGGTGCGGCTCACCGACCGCGCCCCGTGGCCGACGTCGGCCTCCGACCTCAGCAGGACGGGCGCCTCACCGGTGGTGGCGTGCTGCAGGGCGGCGCAGAGCTTGCGGGCGTGCAGGGGGTCGACCCGGCTGTCGCCGTCGAACACCTCGAACAGCACTGCCGGGTAGGCGGTCTCGCGCACGTGGTGGTACGGCGAGTACGCCAGCAGCCAGCCCAGCTCGGTGGGGTCGGACGCGGTGCCGTACTCGTCGTTCCAGGTGCGGCCCAGGCCGAACTGCTCGTACCGGACCATGTCGAGCAGCGGTGCGCTGCACACGACGGCGGCGTACGCCTCGGGTCGCTGGGTGAGCGCGGCGCCGACCAGCAGGCCGCCGTTGCTGCCGCCGTGGATGCCGAGCTGCGACGGGGTCGTCCAGCCGTCGCGGACGAGCGCGTCTGCCACGGCGGCGAAGTCGTCGAACACGCTCTGCTTGTGCTCGCGCATGCCGGCGCGGTGCCAGGCCTCGCCCTCCTCGCTGCCGCCCCGCAGGTTGGCGACGACCCACGCACCGCCGGCCTCGACCCAGGCCAGGGCGGTGGCCGACCAGCCGGGGGTCAGCGAGACGCCGAAGCCGCCGTAGCCGTACAGCACGGTCGGGCGCGGCCGGTCGGGCCGCCCCGCCGGTGACAGCACCTGGGCGCGGACGGTCGTGCCGTCGGCCGAGGTCATCTCGACCACGGTCGCGACGACCGCGCCGAGGTCGGCGCGGCCGGGGGAGTCCGCCCAGAGCGTCACAGCGCCCGTCGTCGTGTCGAGGTGGCGGACCTGCGGCGGCGTCGTCGCGTCGGTCCAGCCGAACCACACGGCCGTCCCGCCGTCCGGCGGGCTGGACAGCCCGCTGCTGCTGCCCGGGCCGGGCAGGGCGACGGTCTCCACGAGTCCACCCCGATGGACGGTGATCTCGGACAGCGCGTGCCGGCTGCGGAGGGCCACCACGACGCCGTCGTCGAGCAGCGCGACGTCCTCGAGCACCGCCTCGGGGTCCTCGGCCAGCACCGTCGTCCAGGCGGTCGGGTCCTCGGGGTCGGCGACGCACAGCCGCCCGCGCGGCGCGTCGGCGTCGGTGAGCAGCCACAGCCGACCGTCGTGCGCGACCCACGCCGAGCAGTGCGCGTCGACGCCGACCTGCACCTCGGTGGGCGGACCACCGGCGAGCAGGTCGAACAGCCAGACGTCGTCGCGCGGCGCGGTCCCGGCGCTGGCGCTGACGACCAGCCACCGGCCGTCGAGCGAGGCCGAGCAGCCGTAGTAGTTCGTGGGGTCCAGGCCCTCGCCCCACACCAGCGAGTCCTGCGACGGATCGGTGCCGACGCAGTGCCGCCACACGCGCCGGTGGAACTGGTCCTCGCCCTCGGGCACCTGGTCGGCCGGCAGGCGCCGGACGTAGAAGAGCTCCTCGCCGCCGGGCAGCCAGGCGACGGGGGAGTACCGGCACCGGTCGACCGGACCGTCCAGCACCTCGCCGGTCGCGACGTCGAGCACCCGCAGCAGCGACTCCTCGTCGCCGCCGGTCGAGAGCTGGTAGGCCAGCCGGGTGCCCTCCTTCGAGGGCGACCACGCGTCGAGCGTGGTCGCGCCGCTCGGGTCGACGGCCACCGGGTCGAGCAGCACCCGCTCCGCGCCGTCGGCGTCGCGGGTGAGCACCACGGCGTGCTCCTGCCCGCGCTCGCGCCGGGTCCAGATCGGACGGCCGCCGCGCCAGGCGGGCGCGCCGACGACGCCGGTCGACAGCAGCTGCTCCAGCCGCTCGGCGAGCCGCTCCCGGCCCGGCAGCGCGTCCAGGTGCGCGCGCACGAGGACGTCCTGCGCCGCGGACCAGGCGCGGGTCTCGGGCGCCGCGGCGTCCTCCAGCCAGCGGTACGGGTCGGCCACCTCGTGGCCGTGCAGGACCTCGACCAGGTCGAGGCGCGGGGCGGCGGGGAGGTCTCTCACGGACTCGACCCTAGGAGGCTCCGAGCCCCGCGAGCGCGAGCGAGCACGCCGCGCCCCCGGTCCACGCCGCCGTCCGCAGCCAGTTGGTGCCGATCAGCCGTGCGGCCACCGCGTCGTCGTAGCCGCCGGCCAGCCGGCCGTGCAACGGGACCGACCAGGGCGCCGTGACGACCACGGTGGTCACGTCGGACCGGAGGCGCGCAACGACGGGTAGACCACGACCTGCACCACCCAGCACAGCCCGGCGAGCCCGGTCGTCGCCGCGGCGTGGGCCCAGAGCAGCGCGCTGTCGGGGTCCACGGGGCGATCCTGCCGAGAGCGGGGACGTGGCGCATCCCGGCGTCGTCGGTCATGCTTCTCGCGGAGGAGGGCCGATGGCGAGCTCGAACAGCGCGGCACTGGTGCTCAACGCGTCGTACGAGCCGCTGTGCGTGGTCTCCGCCCGTCGCGCCGCGGTGCTGGTCCTGACGGCCAAGGCGGTCTCGGTCGCCGACGGCGACGGCGTCCTGCACAGCGAGCGCCGGGCGCTGGTGGTGCCCGTCGTCGTGCGCCTGGCGCGCTACGTGAAGGTGCCCTACCGGGCGACGGTCCCGCTCACGCGCAAGGCGGTGTTCGCCCGCGACGGCGGCCGGTGCGTCTACTGCGGCGCGGTGGCGACCAGCCTCGACCACGTCGTCCCGAGGAGCCGGGGCGGCGCCCACGCCTGGGACAACGTCGTGTCGGCCTGCGGTCGCTGCAACCACGTCAAGGCCGACCGGGGCATCGCCGAGCTCGGCTGGCGGCTGAGCCACGTCCCGGCCGTCCCCGCCGGGTCGGCGTGGAGGGTCGTCGGCGCGCGCCGGGTCGACCCGCGCTGGCGGCCCTACCTCGACGGGGCGCCCGAGGAGGACGACGCGCTGGACGAGCCCGCCTGAGAGCGCACGGACCCGTGCCGGGTCAGGCCGAGCGGCGGCGCACGGCGACTGCGGCCAGCGCCACCAGCGGGACCGCGAGCAGCCACAGCGGCAGCCCGGTGCCCGTGGCGGGCAGCGCCGCCGAGGGCCGGGCCGGG
>JAOPVV010000372.1 GCA_025966005.1 Frankiales bacterium | reverse complement strand
TGCGACCCGTCCAGGCCCAGCGTGACGCGCAGCTCGTCCTCGCGCTCGGCCATGGCGATCTTCATCTCGGCCGTGAAGTCGCGGATCGCGTCCGTCAGCCCGGCGAACGAGCCGGCCAGCGAGGACTGCACGCCGGCGGGCGTGAACCGCTTGGCCGCCTTCGTGGCGCGCTGCACGACGAGGACGCCGACCGCTGCGCCGAAGGCGATGTAGACGAGGCGCCGGCTCATCGCGACTTCCTGGAGGACTTGAGCTCCTCGCGCACGCGCCGGTTGATGTCCTTCTCCGAGCGGCGGGAGGCGGCGCTGCGCACGCCGTACGAGAACGCGGCCACCTTGATGACGGGGCTGCCGAGGGTGGCGGCGAACAGGCTGGTCAGCGCGCTGACGTTGCCGCTGATCGACTGCACGTTGGCGGTGATGGCGTCGACCCGCGTGAGCTCCTGGTTCACGTGCACGACCGAGGTCGTGACCTCGCCCAGCAGCGGGACGGTCTTGTCGGTGATCCCGGCGACGAGCCGCTGGGTCTCCTCCACGACCTTGCCGAGCTTGACGAGCACCATGCACAGCACGAGCACGAGGATCGCGAAGAACACCGCGACGATCAGCCCGGCGACCTGTCCACCTGTCAGCACTTCACTGCTCCTTGTTCTGCTCGAGGGCAGTGAGCTCCTCGGGCGTGGGCGGCGCCGGACGGCACCTCGGGCGGAAGCCGTCCGCAGCATCCTCGGGCACGACCACACGGTCCCCGCGCAGCACCTCGCGCAGCCCCGCGAGCCGTTCGCCGACGACGCGCTCGACTCCCAACCCGCTGGGCGAGGAGTACTCCCGCCCGACGACCGGGTCGGGCGCGTACTGCTGCGCCACGACCCGTCCCGGGAAGTCGTGAGGGTATCGGTACCCACCCGCCGACCCGTGAGCGAGCTTCGTGGCGCCCGGATAGTGGCTGTCGCGCAGGTGCGGCGGCACCGAGCCGGTGCGTCCGGCGCGGACGTCGGCGATGGCCGTCTCGACCCCCGCCAGCACCGCGTTCGACTTGGGGGCCAGCGCCAGGTGGATGGTCGCCTGCGCCAGGTTGAGCCGGGCCTCGGGCATCCCGATGAGCTCGAGCGCCTGCGCGGCAGCCACGGCGACCTGCAGCCCGGACGGGTCGGCCATCCCGACGTCCTCGCTGGCCAGCACCACCAGCCGCCGGGCGATGAACCGGGGGTCCTCCCCCGCCTCGAACATCCGGGCCAGGTAGTGCAGCGAGGCGTCGACGTCCGAGCCGCGGATCGACTTGATGAAGCCGCTGATGACGTCGTAGTGCTGGTCGCCGTCGCGGTCGTAGCGGACGGCGGCGCGGTCGACCGCCTGCTCGAGCAGCGCCAGCGTGACGTGGTCGGACGCGCCGGCGGCCGCCTCGAGCGCGGTCAGCGAGCGGCGGGCGTCTCCCCCGGAGAGCCGGACCAGGTGGTCCATCGCATCGCCGTCGACCTCGACCTCGCCCTTGAGCCCGCGGTCGTCGGCCAGCGCCCGGGTGACCACGAACCGGATGTCGTCGTCGGTGAGCGGCTCGAGCGTGAGCAGCAGCGACCGCGACAGCAGCGGCGAGATGACGCTGAAGAACGGGTTCTCGGTGGTCGCGGCGACCAGCGTCACCCAGCGGTTCTCGACGCTGGGCAGCAGCGCGTCCTGCTGGGTCTTGGAGAACCGGTGCACCTCGTCGACGAACAGCACCGTCTGGGCGCCGGTCTCGCCGAGCGCTCGCTTGGCCTCCTCGACGACCTGACGGACGTCCTTGACGCCCGCCGTGACGGCCGACAGCTCGCGGAACCGGCGCTGCGTCGACCGGGCGATGACCATCGCCAGGGTCGTCTTGCCGGTGCCGGGCGGGCCCCAGAGCACGACGCTGAGCGGGGCGTCGCCCTCGACGAGGCGGCGCAGCGGGGCGCCCGGGCCGAGCAGGTGGGTCTGCCCGACGACCTCGTCGAGCGTGCGGGGCCGCATCCGGACGGCCAGCGGGGCGACGCGGTCGGCAGCGCGCTGCTCGGCGTCGTCGAACAGGCTGTCCACCCGGCCGAGCCTAGGCGGCTCAGATCCGAGGCGCCGCCAGGTTGAGCGAGCCGTTGCCGCCGCGGCGCTGCGGGGTCTGCTGGCCGTGCGGCTTCTGGTTCTTCGTGTAGGTAGCGGCGCGGGGGGCGGCGTACTCGAACGCCTCGTTGACGCTGACCTTGCCGTCGCCGTCGCGGTCGGCGGCCTTGTCGCGCAGGCCCTCGTCGAACAGCATCCCGCTCCACACGCTGAACCCGGTGCGCGGGTCCTCGTAGGACTTTTCGGTCACCTTCGACGACGCGGTGAACAGGTGCCGGGACGAGGCCAGGCCCTCGTCGAAGCCGGCGGCCTCGCAGCCGCTGATGTTGGTCCACGAGGTACCGCGGTTGGCCTTGAGCACCCGCGAGACCTCGGTGTCGACGATGTAGGCGTTGTCGACCGGCCAGAGGAACTCGTGGCCGTCGCGCTGCTTGACGTGCCCGGAGTAGTGGAAGACGGAGAACGTCCTGGCGCTGCTGTTGGCCTGCAGCCAGCTCAGGCCGTCGGCGACGGCCCGGCCGGTGGCCTGGTCGTCGGTGAGCAGCCGGATGCGGTCCGACCGCCAGCCGTGCTTGAGCAGGACGTCGCGCACGAGCCGGGCGTCCGCCGCGCCGCCGACGGTGTCGGCGACCTTGCCGCGGTAGGCCGTCACGCCGACGAGCAGGGCCCAGCGGTCGGCCGGTGCCGCGGTCGGGGCGGGCGTGGGGGCGGGGGCCCTGCTGGGGTCGGGCGTCGGCTTCGGCGTCGGGCTCGGCGGGGGGGCCGGACCGAGCGGAGGCGGCAGGACCGGGATCAGCGGGGGCAGCGCCGCGCCCGCCGGCAGGGCCAGACCTCCCGCCACGAGCAGCGCCACCAGTGCCAGCAGTGCTCGGCGCACGTCCTGCCCTTCGTCGTGGGGTGGATTCCCCCTCTCGTGCTCCAACGACGGGCTCCTGCCTGAGGTGCGGCTCCGTCGGCACTAGCGTCCTGAGCGTGCCGCCCACCGCGCTCACCTCCGCCGCCGAGGTCCTCGTCGCCACCGCCCACGACCCGTTCGCCCGGCTGTCGCTGCGGCGGCCGCTGGTCCGCGGCTGGATCGGTCCCGGCGCCGCCGCGTGGGTCGGCACCGACGCCTTCGAGGACGTGCCGTACCTGTCGGCTCTCGGCGACCCGGCCGCGGTCGGCGCGCTGGTCGGCGACCTCGTGCCCGAGCTCGCCCACCGGCAGCGGGTGACGCTCCCCCGCGGCAGCGGCGCCCACCTGCCCGCCTGGGTCGGGCTGGACGGCACGCACTGGGACTTCCGCTGGCTGGACGCGCCGCCGGACGAGCAGCCCGGTGAGGACGCCGTCGGCCCCGTCGCCGACGACGCCGTCGCCGACCTGCTCCGCCGCGCCAGCCCGACGGCGAGCTCCCTGCCGGGCGACGCCAAGGTGCGGCGCTGGGTCGGCGTGGAGCGGGACGGCCGGCTCGTCGCCTGCGCCGCCGACACGTCCGCCGTCGACCGGATCGGCCACCTGTCGTCGATCGCCGTCGACCCGGCGCTGCGGGGGCAGGGGCTGGGGGCCGCGGTCACCGCCGCCTTGACGCGGACGCTGTTCGGCGAGGGCTGCGAGCTCGTGGCCCTCGGCATGTACGCCGACAACGCCGCCGGCCGCGCGCTCTACGACGCGCTGGGCTTCCACGACGACCACCGCTTCACCAGCGGCCCCCTGCAGGTCCGGAGCCGCTGGTAGGGCCACTACCCCGCCCGAACCGTGCGCCAGGAGCCCTGCAGCGAACGGTTCGGGCGGGGTAGTGGGCTCGCCGTCAGGTGGTGCTGGGGGCTGGGGGTCCGTCGACGCCGGCCTCGAGGCGCTGCTCGGGCGTGATCGGGGTCGGGGCGCCGGTCAGCGGGTCGTGGCCGCCGCCGGTCTTCGGGAAGGCGATGACCTCGCGGATCGACTCCGAGCCGGTGACCATCGCCGCGATCCGGTCGATGCCGAACGCGATGCCGCCGTGCGGCGGCGGGCCGAAGCTGAACGCCTCGAGCAGGAAGCCGAACTGCTCCTGCGCGAGCTCGGGCGACAGGCCGATGACGTCGAAGACGCGCTTCTGAACGTCGGCGCGGTGGATGCGGATCGAGCCGCCGCCGAGCTCGGAGCCGTTGAGGATCAGGTCGTACGCCCGCGCCGGGACGTCGGCCGGCTCCTTGTCGAAGGAGTCGACGTGCGACTCGGCCGGGGCGGTGAACGGGTGGTGGACGGCCGTCCAGCCCGTGTCTGTCGGCTCGAACATCGGGAAGTCGGTGACCCAGAGGAACTCCCAGCGGGAGTCGTCGAGCAGGCCGAGCCGCTTGCCGATCTCCAGGCGGGCCGCGCCGAGCAGCGCGAGCGCCTCGGTGCGCGGGCCGGCGGCGAAGAACGCGGCGTCGCCCACCTGGGCGCCGACCGCCTCGCGCAGTCCCTCGCGCTCGGACTCGGACAGGTTCTTGGCGACCGGGCCGCCGAGCGTGCCGTCCTCGAGGAAGGTGACGTACGCCAGGCCGCGGGCGCCGCGCTGCTTGGCCCACTCCTGCCAGGCGTCGAAGCCCTTGCGCGGCGTCGACGCGCCGCCGGTCATGACGACCGCGCCGACGTGCGGCGACTGGAAGACCCGGAACGGCGTCTCGGCGAAGTAGGCGGTCATGTCGACCAGCTCGACGCCGAACCGGACGTCGGGACGGTCGACGCCGAAGCGGCGCATCGCCTCGTCGTAGGTCATCCGCGGGAACGGCGTCGGCAGCTCGACCGACAGGACCTCGCGCCAGACGCGCGTCATGACCTCCTCGGTCAGCTCGTAGAGGTCCTCCTCGTCCGGGAAGCTCATCTCGATGTCGAGCTGGGTGAACTCCGGCTGGCGGTCGGCGCGGCCGTCCTCGTCGCGGTAGCAGCGGGCGATCTGGTAGTAGCGCTCCATGCCGGCGACCATCAGCAGCTGCTTGAACAGCTGCGGCGACTGCGGCAGGGCGTACCAGCTGCCCGGCTGCAGCCGGACCGGCACGAGGAAGTCGCGGGCGCCCTCGGGGGTCGACCGGGTGAGCGTCGGGGTTTCGATGTCGAGGAAGTCGCGCTCGTCCATGACCCGGCGGATCGCCCGGGTGATGAGCGAGCGGGTGCGCAGCGCGTGCGCGGGGCCGCTGCGGCGCAGGTCGAGGTAGCGGTACTTCAGCCGCACCTCCTCGCCGATCGGGCCCTCGTCGTCGAGCTGGAACGGCAGCGGCGCTGAGGTCGACAGCACCTCGACCTCGGTCGCGGCGACCTCGATCGCCCCGGTCGGCAGGGAGGGGTTGGAGCTGCCCTCAGGCCGGGTGCGGACCTCGCCGACGACGCGGACGCAGTACTCGTGGCGCAGGTCGTGGGCGATGTCGCTCTCGCGGACGACGACCTGCGCGATGCCGCTGCCGTCGCGCAGGTCGAGGAAGGCGACGCCGCCGTGGTCGCGCCGGCGGGCCACCCAGCCGGTCAGGACGACGGTCTGGCCGGCGTGTTCCTCGCGGAGCGCTCCGGCCTCGTGGGTGCGGATCACAGCAGTCGCTCCTTCAGGGTCTCGACGAGCTCGTCGAGCGGTACGGCGACCTGCGCGTGCTCGCGCAGGTCCTTGAGCTGGGCCTCGCCGGCCTCGAGGTCGCGGTCGCCGAGCACGACCGCGTACGACGCGCCCGAGCGGTCGGCGGCCTTCATGGCGCCCTTCATCCCGCGGTCGCCGTAGGCGAGGTCGCAGGCGATGCCGGACGTGCGCAGCCGGCCGACCAGGCCGATCGCGTGCGCCTTGGCGGCCGCCCCGAGCGGGACGACGAAGACCGAGACGCCCTGCTCGGCCGGGACGTCCAGGCCCTCGGCCCGCAGCGCGAGCACGGTGCGCTCCACGCCGAGCGCCCAGCCGATGCCGGCCAGCGGGGGTCCGCCGATCGCCTGCGACAGGCCGTCGTAGCGCCCGCCGCCACCGACGGCGGACTGGGCGCCGAGGCCGTCGTGGACGAGCTCGAAGGTCGTGCGCATGTAGTAGTCGAGCCCGCGGACCAGGGTCGGCGCGGCCTCGTACGGCACACCGAGCGCGTTGAGCCCGGCCTGCACGGCCGCCAGGTGGTCGCGGCAGGCGTCGCACAGCGCGTCGACCATCAGCGGGGCGCCGGCCAGCTGCGCCTGCACCTCGGGCCGCTTGTCGTCGAGCACCCGCAGCGGGTTGAGCCGCGCCCGGCGGCGGGTGTCGTCGTCGAGGTCGAGGCCGTCGAGGAAGGCGGTGAGCTGGTCGCGGTACGCCGGCCGGCAGGCGGGGTCGCCGAGCGAGGTCAGCAGCAGCCGGACCTGCCTGAGGCCGAGCCCGGCGAACGCCTGCCAGGCCAGGGCCACGACCTCCGCGTCGAGCGCCGGGTCGTCCAGGCCCAGCGCCTCGACGCCCACCTGCTGGAACTGGCGGTAGCGGCCAGCCTGCGGGCGCTCGGCGCGGAACATCGGCCCGGCGTAGCGCAGCTTCACCGGCAGCTGGCCCTTGTGCAGGTTGGCGTCCAGCGCGGCGCGGAGCACCCCGACGGTGCCCTCGGGGCGCAGCGTCAGCGAGCGGTCGGCCCGGTCGGAGAACGTGAACATCTCCTTGGTGACGACGTCGGTGCTCTCGCCGACGCCGCGGGCGAACAGCTCGGTCGCCTCGAAGACCGGCGACTCGGCGTACGCGTAGCCGGCGAGCAGGGCGGGTGCGAGCAGCGTCTCGCGGACGGCCAGCGCGGCGCCGAACTCGGTGCCCGGCAGAACGTCGTACGTGCCCTTCGGCCCGGCCACTACATCCCTCGCGACGGCGGGACCGGAGCCAGGTCCTGCAGGTACGGGTTGGACAGCCGCTCGCGGCCGATCGTCGTCGAGGGCCCATGACCGGGCAGCACGACGGTCTCGTCGGCCATCGGCAGGATCACGCTCGCCAGCGAGTGCTGCATCGCCTCCCAGCTGCCGCCGGGCAGGTCGCAGCGGCCGACCGAGCCCTGGAACAGCACGTCACCCGACAGCAGGTAGGGCGCGCCGGCCTCGCTGTCCTCGGCGTCGCCGGGCAGCCGGAACACGACCGAGCCGGGGGTGTGACCGGGCGCGAGGTCGACCGAGATGCGCATGCCGGCGAGCTCGAGCGGCTCGGCCGGGTCGAGCAGCCTGACGTCGCTCGGCGGCGTCCAGGCCAGGCGGCCGCCGAACAGCGCGCTCGAGCCGGCCGACAGGTACTTCACCGGGTCCTCGAGCTGGTCGCGGTCGGCCGGGTGGATCCACGCCGGGATGCCCCGGGCGCCGCAGACGGGCGTGACGGAGAAGGTGTGGTCGACGTGGCCGTGGGTCAGCAGGACGGCCACCGGCTGCAGCCGGTGCTCGCGCAGCAGGTCGTCGAGCTGCTGCTCGACGCCGATGCCGGGGTCGACCACCACGCACTGCTCCCCCTGTCCGGGGGCGACGACGTAGCAGTTGGTGTCGAAGGCCTGGGCCGGGAACCCGCGGACGAGCACGGACGTCCTCTCGATGGGTGCGAACCGCCTGGAGATCGGTGCCGAACGGTGACCGAACCCTACCGGCGACGGGGCACGCGGCCGAACGCGATTCCCTAGACTCCGCACGACATCGGTCGAAACCCCAGGAGGACACGGCGTGGCGAGCACCAAGCGCGAGAAGGAGCTCGCGCGGCAGCGGGCGGAGCGTCAGGCGGCTCGCCGCGCGGCAGCCGCTCAGCGTCGCAAGCAGCGCAACGTCGTGATCGCGAGTGCCGCCGCCGTCCTGCTCGTGGCCGTCGCCGCCGTCACGCTCGGCGTGGTCGCCTCCGGCGGTGACGACGCCGACGTCGTGACGCCGGCCGCCGCAGCCACACCGGCCGCCAGCACCGAGCCGTCCGCCGCGCCCTCCGGGTCGGCCGAGCCGTCGGCGAGCGCCGCCTCCGACGAGGCCGGCACCTGCACGTACGAGAAGACCAGCGAGCCCGCCGCGAAGCAGGTCGCGCTGCCCCCGGGCACCGACGTCGAGTTCGAGCAGGTCTTCACCGTCACCATGGCGACCAACCGCGGCGACGTCGTGTTCGACATGGACAGCGCCGAGGCGCCGTGCACCGCGAACAGCCTGCGCTCGCTGGCGCACTTCGCCTACTTCGACGACACCCCCTGCCACCGCCTCACGACCGAGGGCATCAAGGTCCTGCAGTGCGGCGACCCGTCCGGCACCGGCGGCGGCGGCCCCGGCTACCAGTTCGCCGACGAGAACCTCGAGGGCGCCTCCTACCCGCGCGGCACCGTCGCGATGGCCAACGCCGGCGAGGGCACCAACGGCAGCCAGTTCTTCCTCGTCTACGAGGACAGCCAGCTGCCCCCGAACTACACGCCCTTCGGCGTCATCACCGAGGGCCTCGAGGTGCTCGAGGAGGTCGCCGCCGGCGGCTCCGACGAGTCGAACGGCACCGGTGACGGCAAGCCGAAGCTGCCGGTCCAGGTCGAGACCCTGCGGGTCGCGCCCAAGGCGGCCTAGTCCGGGGAAGGGCTGGCCCGGCCGGCTGGCGGGGTCAGCTCGGCGAGACGGGCTCGACGAACGACCCGCGCAGGTAGCGCTCGACCTGCGACTGCAGCAGCAGCTCCTCGCTGCGCAGCGCGATGAGGGCCGACGAGAGGCGCAGCCGCACCGCTTTCTTGTGCAGCTGCGCGGCCCGCTCCCGCGAGGCGTCGGTGCGCGTCCGGGCGTCGTGGTCCATGCACCCATGGTGCCGCATCCGGTGGTCGTGCGAGACCCGATCGGTCAGCTGGTGACGCGGTAGGCGTCGTAGACGCCCTCGACGTTGCGGACCTGCGCGAGCAGGTGGCCCAGGTGCTTCGGGTCGGCCATCTCGAAGGTGAACCGGGAGACGGCGACGCGGTCGCGGGTGGTCGTCACCGACGCCGACAGGATGTTGACGTGCGCGTCGGACAGCATCCGCGTCACGTCCGACAGCAGGCGGGTGCGGTCGAGCGCCTCGCACTGGATCGCGACGAGGAACATCGAGCCGGCGGTCGGCGCCCACTCGACGTCGACGACGCGGGCCTCATCGGCCAGCAGCGGCCCGGCGTTCACGCAGTCACCGCGGTGGACGCTGACGCCGCGCCCGCGCGTCACGAAGCCGACGACGTCGTCGCCTGGCACGGGGGTGCAGCAGCGGGCGAGCTTTACCCAGACGTCCGACACGCCCTTGACGACGATGCCGGGGTCGGAGGTGGTGCGCGGCTTGCTGCGGACGGGGCTGGGGACGGCCGTCTCGGCGATGTCCTCGACCGCACCCTCGGCGCCGCCGAGCCCGGCCATGATCCGGTTGACGACGTGCTGCGCCGAGACCCGGTTCTCGCCGACCTCGGCGTACAGGGCGGCGACGTCGGCCAGGTGCAGCTCCTTGGCGAGGTTCGGTAGGGCCTCGCCGGCGAGCAGCCGCTGCAGGGGCAGGCCCTGCTTGCGGACCGCCCGGGTGATGGCGTCCTTGCCCTCCTCGATCGCGTCCTCGCGGCGCTCCTTGGCGAACCACTGGCGGATCTTGTTGCGGGCGCGCGGGCTCTTGACGAACTGCAGCCAGTCCTGGCTGGGGTGGGCGCTGTCGGCCTTGCTGGTGAAGATCTCGACGACGTCGCCGTTGTCGAGCGGCGACTCGAGCGGGACGAGCCGGCCGTTGACGCGGGCGCCGATGCAGCGGTGACCGACCTCGGTGTGGACCGCGTACGCGAAGTCGACCGGAGTCGCGGCCGCGGGCAGCGACACCACGTCGCCCTTGGGGGTGAAGACGAAGACCTCGGTGGAGTGCAGGTCGAAGCGCAGCGAGTCCATGAAGTCGCCCGGGTCGGCCGCCTCCTTCTGCCAGTCGAGCAGCTGCCTCAGCCAGGCCATGTCGTCGCCCTTGACCGGCGCGGTCGAGCCGCCCTCCTTGTACTTCCAGTGCGCGGCGATGCCGTACTCGGCGCGGCGGTGCATCTCCTCGGTGCGGATCTGCATCTCGACCGGCTTGCCCTCGGGGCCGATCACGGTCGTGTGCAGCGACTGGTACATGTTGAACTTGGGCATCGCGATGTAGTCCTTGAACCGCCCGGGGACGGGCGACCACAGCGCGTGGATGGTGCCGAGGGCGGCGTAGCAGTCGCGGACGTCGTCGACGAGCACCCGGATGCCGACCAGGTCGTAGATGTCGGTGAACTCGCGGCCCCGCACGATCATCTTCTGGTAGATCGAGTAGTAGTGCTTGGGCCGTCCGGTGACGCTCGCCCGGATCTTGGCGGCCTTGAGGTCGGTGCTGATGCGCTCGACGACGTCGGACAGCTGGGTGTCGCGGCTCGGCGCGCGGTCGGCGACCAGCCGGACGATCTCGTCGTACCGCTTGGGGTACAGCGTCGCGAACGCGAGGTCCTCGAGCTCCCACTTGAGGGTGTTCATGCCGAGCCGGTGGGCCAGCGGCGCGAAGATCTCGAGGGTCTGCCGGGCGATCCGCTCCTGCTTCTCCTGCTTGAGCCAGCGCAGCGTGCGCATGTTGTGCAGCCGGTCAGCCAGCTTGATGACCAGCACCCGCGGGTCGCGCGCCATCGCCACGACCATCTTGCGGATCGTCTCGGCCTCGGCCGCGTCGCCGAACTGCACCTTGTCCAGTTTGGTGACGCCGTCGACGAGGTGGGCGACGTCCTCGCCGAACTCCTTCGTGACGTCCTTGAGCGTGTAGCGGGTGTCCTCGACCGTGTCGTGCAGCAGCGCGGCGACGAGCGTCGTGGTGTCCATGCCGAGCTCGGCCAGGATCGTCGTGACCGCCAGCGGGTGGGTGATGTACGGGTCGCCGCTGCGCCGCTTCTGGCCCTCGTGGGCGGCCTCGGCCACCTCGTACGCCCGGATCACCGCGCGCAGGTCGGCCTTCGGATGACTGGCGCGGATGGTGCGCGTCAGCGGCTCGAGGACCGGCGGCGTGCCGCCCGTCTTGGCCGCGGTGAGCCGGGCCAGGCGGGCGCGCACCCGGCGTCCGGACGGCGGACCCGCGTGGTCGGAGAGCGCCGGGTGGTGGGGCAGCGAGGGCTGGTCGACGACAGCGCCCGGGTCCGTGGCCCCGGCCCGCGCGCGCGGCGCGCTCCCCAGCTCGACCGGGACGGGCCCGAGCGGCTCGACCCGGGACTGCTCGGCGGCCGTGGGCTCGGGCGGCGCAGCGACGGTAGCGGCGCGTGCCTGCGCCGCGGTGGTTCCAGGACCGTCGATGGCCACGGGCGGCTCCCTGCGTCGTGAGCGGGTCGTTCCCAGTGTAGGGAGCAACGGCCGGCGACCGTCAGGCAGTCCTCAGACCGTGAGCAGCGCCTCCACCGGCACGCCCGGGCAGGCCGTCGACAGCGCGGACCGGCCGTCGAGGAAGCCCAGTTCGAGCAGCAGCGAGAAGCCGACGAGCTCGGCGTCGCAGGCGGCGACCAGCCGCGCGGCGGCCGCCGCGGTGCCGCCGGTGGCAAGCACGTCGTCGACGACCAGCACCCGGGACCCTGCGGGGATCGCGTCGAGGTGCACCTGCAGGACGTTCTGGCCGTACTCGAGGTCGTAGGACGTCTCGTGCGTCGCCTTGGGGAGCTTGCCGGGCTTGCGCACCGGCACGAAACCGGCGCCGAGCCGGTAGGCGACCGGCGCGGCGAGCACGAAGCCGCGGGCCTCGATGCCGACGACCAGGTCGATCCCCTGCTCGAGGTGGACCTCGGCCATCGCGTCGACGGCGGCGGCGAAGGCCATCCGGTCGGCGAGCAGCGGCGAGATGTCCTTGAACACGATGCCGGGCTGCGGGAAGTCGACGACGTCGACGATCCGCTGCAGCAGGCGGTCCTGCAGGCCGCTCACGGGGTCGCCTCGTCGAGCAGTCGCACGACGGCGCCGCTGGCGAAGCGGACGGGGACGCCGGGCGCGATCTCCAGCAGCACGCTGTCGTCGTCGAGCGAGACGACGGTGGCGTGGATCCCGGCGGTCGTCATGACGCGGCTGCCGACCGACATGCCGGCGCGGACCTGCGCGAGCGCTCGTGCCCGGGCGCGCTGCGGACGGATCGCCAGGACGTACAGCCCGAGGACCAGCAGGGCGAAGAACGCCACCTGCTGCAGTGCCTGCCCGCCGCCCACGCGTCTCCTTCGTCCGGTCCCGTCGCGATCAGCCTAGGTGCGCTCGCACTACCCCGCCCGAACCGCTCGATCGAGGACCCCTGACGAACGGTTCGAGCGGGGTGGTGGGGAGGTTGCCAGCTAGCCGGCGTCGCCGAGCTCGAGGGGCAGGACGTCGACCGGGGCCGGGGGGCCCAGGCCGAGGTGGGCCCAGGCCGCCGGGGTCGCGACCCGGCCGCGGGGGGTCCGCAGGATCAGGCCGGAGCGGACGAGGAACGGCTCGGCGACCTCCTCGACCGTCTCGCGCTCCTCGCTCACCGCGACGGCCAGGGTCGACAGGCCGACCGGTCCCCCGCCGAACCGGCGGACCAGCGCGTCCAGCACCTCGCGGTCGAGGCGGTCCAGGCCCAGCTCGTCGACGTCGTAGACCTTCAGCGCCGCCTGGGCGGTGGCCCGGTCGACGGTGCCGTCGGCCCGGACCTCGGCGAAGTCGCGGACGCGGCGCAGCAGCCGGTTGGCGATGCGCGGCGTGCCGCGGGACCGGCCGGCGATCTCGGCGGCGCCGTCGCTGCGCAGGTCGACTCCGAGCAGGCCGGCGCTGCGCGCGAGCACCCGCTCGAGCTCGGCCGGGCTGTAGGGCTCCATGTGGGCGGTGAACCCGAAGCGGTCGCGCAGCGGACCGGTGAGCAGGCCCGAGCGGGTCGTGGCCCCGACCAGCGTGAAGGGCGCGACCTCCAGCGGGATCGCCGTCGAGCCGGGGCCCTTGCCGACGACGACGTCGACCCGGAAGTCCTCCATCGCGACGTAGAGCAGCTCCTCGGCCGGCCGGGCGATGCGGTGGATCTCGTCGATGAACAGCACCTCGCCCTCGGTCAGGCTGCTGACCAGCGCGGCGAGGTCGCCGGCCCGCTCGAGCGCCGGGCCGCTGGTGATGCGGATGCCGGTGCCGAGCTCGGCGGCGATGATCATGGCGAGCGAGGTCTTGCCGAGCCCGGGGGCGCCCGACAGCAGCACGTGGTCCGGCGGCCGGCCGCGGCGCTTGGCGCTCTCGAGCACCAGCGAGACCTGCTCGCGCACCCGCTCCTGCCCGACGAACTCGTCGAGGCGCTTGGGCCGCAGCGCCGCCTCGACGACCCGCTCCTGGTCACCGGCGTCGGACTCCACGAGGTCGCGCGGCGGCGGGAAGCGGGTGGCCAGCTCGCGGTTGGCCAGCGCTGCCAGCTCGCGGGCCCGCAGCTCCTCCTCGGAGGTGCTCACCGGTTCGACCCGAGGGCGGCCAGTGCCTCGCGCAGCAGCGCCGGGACGTCGGCCCCGGTCGCTGCCGGGTGCGAGGACGCGAGCCGGACGACGACCTCGTCGACCTGGCCGGCGGTCCAGCCGAGGCCGACCAGGGCCGAGGTCAGCGTGTCGCGCCAGCCGGCGGCCTGCCCGCCGCCCGTCGAGGAGCCGCCCGAGAGCTGGGCCTTGTCCTTGAGCTCGAGCACCATCCGCTGGGCCCCCTTGCGGCCGATGCCGGGGACCTGGCACAGCGCCGTGAGGTCCTCGGTCGCGAGGGCCCGTCGTACCGCGTCGGGGGTGTGCACCGCCAGCACAGCCTGCGCCACCCGGGGGCCGACCCCGGAGGAGGTCTGCAGCAGCTCGAACATGACCCGCTCGTCGTCGTCGGCGAAGCCGTACAGCGTGAGGCTGTCCTCGCGGACGACCAGGCTGGTCGCGAGCAGCACCACCTCGCCGACCCGCAGCCGGGCCCGGGTGCCGGCGGTGGTCGAGACGGCCAGGCCCACTCCCCCGACCCGGACCACCACGCCCTCGGCAGTGAGCGCCTGCACGGTGCCCTCGACGCTGGCGATCACCGGGCGGCTGCCGCGGCCAGGCGGGCGAGGACGGGCGCGCGCCACAGGTGGCAGATCGCCAGCGCGAGCGCGTCGGCGGCGTCAGCGGGCTTCGGCGGCGCCGGGAGCCTGAGGAGCCGGGCGACCATGGCGCCGACCTGGTCCTTGTCGGCCCGGCCCGAGCCGGTGACGGCGGCCTTCACCTCGCTGGGGGTGTGCAGGGCGACAGGCAGACCCCGTCGCGCAGCGCAGACGATCGCGACGGCGCCGGCCTGGGCGGTGCCCATCACGGTGCGCACGTTGGCCTGCGCGAAGACCCGCTCGACCGCGACGGCGTCCGGCCGGTGCAGGTCCAGCCAGGCCTCGAACTCGGTCTCCAGGGCGACCAGCCGCAGCCCGAGCGCCAGGTCCGGGGAGGTGCGCGCGACGCCCACCGCGACGAG
>JAOPVV010000146.1 GCA_025966005.1 Frankiales bacterium | reverse complement strand
CCAGGCTCGGGCGGGTCACGCGTCCACGGTACGTCGCGGTGCACGCCCGCGCGGGCTCATCCGGCGAGCCGGCTCGGCACGGCCGGCTCGCGCAGCAGCGCCAGCACGGCCGCCTCGATCTCGCCCTGGAAGGCGGGGGAGCCGTACGACGCGCCCTCGCCGAGCGCCGCCAGGTCGACGACCGTGCCGTCGGCGTAGAGGTCGATGATCCGGGGGTCGATGTAGCTCGCCCGGCAGACCGCCGGCGTGTTGCCGAGCTTGTCCGCGACCTCCTTGACCACCCGGGTCACGGCCCGCTTGCGGGCCGTCGGGCTCTCGGCGTGCGTCGACACCGCCAACCCGACCGCTGCCAGGACGGTCGCGGACCACGTGCGGAAGTCCTTCGCCGTGTCGTCGCCCCCGGTGATCTCGCGCAGGTAGCCGTTGATGTCGCCGCTCTTGACGTCGACCCAGCGGCCGCCCTCGCGGAACGCCAGCAGCTCGGGACCGCCGCCGCGCCGGCGTTTGAGTAGGCCGACGACCGCGCACACCTCGGGCTCGGCGATCGAGCGCTCCCACAGCTTGCCGCTCTTGCCGACGTACTCGAACTCGATCTCGCCCTCGCGGGTCACCCGCACGTGGTCCTTGAGCAGCGTCGCCAGGCCGTACGACTGGTTCTCGGAGGCGTACTGCTCCCCGCCGATGCGGAAGAAGCCCAGGTCCAGCAGCCGGACGGCGCAGGCCAGCACGCGGCTGCGGCTGAGGTCGTCGCCGACCAGGTCGGCCCGCATCCGCTCGCGCGCGGCCGGCAGCCGGGAGGCGAAGTCGAGGATGCGGTCGTGCTTGGCCAGGTCGCGCTGCAGGCGCCAGGCGTCGTGGTAGCGGTACTGGCGTCGGCCCCGGGCGTCCACGCCGGTGGCCTGCACGTGGCCGTTGGTGATGCTGCAGATCCAGACGTCCTCCCAGGCGGGAGGCAGGACCAGCGCCGAGATCCTCTCGAGCGTCGCCTCGTCCGTGACCGGGGAGCCGGCCGCGTCGAGGTACGCGAACCCCTTCCCGCGGCGGACGCGCGTCATCCCGGGGCCGGAGCAGGAGACGCGCTTGAGGCGGACCACGTCTGGCGCCTACCCCCGGGCCCGCATGCGCAGACCTGGGGGAGGCGGCCGGCTCAGACCTCTGGCTCGAGGTGCATCGCGGACTCCTCGGCCGAGTAGCCGCCCAGGTCGGTGCCCTCGTCGGTCGCGACGAGGTCCGCCTCGGTGTCGGCGCGCGCGCCCTGGTCGGGCTCGACGAGCCGGCCGACGCCCTGCCCGGCCCGCTCGTCGAACGGGGTGTCGGCGCCGGCGGACTCGTCAGCGGGGCGGTCGACCGCCTCGAGGACCTCGGGCACCTCCCGGTCGAGACGTCCGTCCAACGACTCGCCCTCGGCGAGCTCAGCGGCGGTGGTGCCGAAGTCGTCGACGGCGACGGCGGTGTCACGGGGCGGCTCGAGGGTGGCCTCGTCGTCGCCGGCGGCGAGCTGCGACGGGTCGGCGTAGCCGGGGTCCGGGACGCCCTCGGCCTCGGACTCGGAGGGCTTCTCGGGGATGCGCGAGGTCATGCGGGCTCTTCTCGTCGGAGGGGTCTCGTCGTGGGGGTCTTGTCGCAGGCGTGGACGCGACGAGGGCCGCCGGCTCGTGCGGGCGGCCCTCTTCCTGCGGTTCTCGTCTAGCGGGCCGGGGTGGCCCTCTCGATCGTGGACTTGAACGCGTCGAGCGCGTGCTCGACCTTCTTCTGCGGGTCCGCGAAGATCTTCGCGACGGCCTCGCCGAGGACACCGGCCGGGGGGTCGTAGTGCATCGACACCTCGATGCCGGTGGTGGCGCCCTTGTCGTCGAAGCGCACCGCGCCGGCGTTCTTCACGTCCAGCCCGCTGCTGTCCTCGGTGGCCCAGGCGATGCGGGTGTTCGGAACGTCCTCGACGATCGTGGCGTCCCACTCGACCGTCTTTCCCAGCGGGCCGCGCACCTTCCAGTGCGTGACCTGCGTGCTGCCACCCTGCGGCGTCACCGACTCCACGTCCGGCATGATCTGTGGGAGGTTCGTCAGCCCTCGCCACCAGGCGTAGCACTGGTCGGCGGGAGCGTTGACCTCGAGGTAGTGCGCGACGGTGCCCATCAGTGGTTCCTCTCGTCGGGGTCAGTCTCGTGAGGCAGTGCGCCCGTCCCGGGGCCGCGGCCCCGGGACGGGTCGTGCGGGGCTACGGGCGGGTGATGTCCGGGGCCGAACCGCTCGACGTGGCGCCGGCCATCGGCGCCGGGGTCGGGACCGGGGGCGGGGTCGGGGTCGGGGTGCTGGTCGTCCGTGCGCCGGTCGGCGTGGTGGCGGCGAGGTCGATGACCGGGTCCTTGGTCGTGCCGGACGCCTTGTCGGTGACCGCGCCGACCTTCTCGGTGACGGTGGTCTTGGCGGTGTCGGCCAGGCCGGACGCCGTCTCCTTGACGGAGGTGGTGGCGTGCTGCACGGCCGGCTTGCCAGCGAGCTCGCGGAACTTGGCCTCGATCTGCACGTACTTCTCACGGCCGGCCTTGGCACCGAGGACGTACCCGGCACCGAAGCCGGCAGCGAGGGTGAGCTTCTTCAACACGGGGGCCTCCAGGGCGGGGGTGGGTGGTGCGTCTCTGGCCCTGCCCCTACCCCGCCGTCGCGCGGACCCACCCCTGAGCGAGGTGTGATGCTGTCCCACGGGTACGCGGTGAGCGCCTCGAGCTGGCCGGCGCCCATCCGCTCGACCGTCCACAGGCTGGCCCCGACGGCGCCGCCGCGCCGGGCCACGTCGAGGAAGCGCCAGGTCTCGGCGCGGGTGGGCACACCGCGACGCCCGCCCTCGTCACCCATGTCGTAGGCCTGCCCCACCGGGGCGACGGGCAGCCAGCGCCCGAGCCGCTCGAGCGACTGCGTGACCAGCGTGCCGGGCTCGTGGCAGGACCAGTAGACCATCGGCGCAAACAGGTCGGCGTACGGCTGGAAGCGCTGTAGGGGAAGGACTCCAGCCGCTTCGGGGTGGGTCGCGGGACCGTGGCGGCGATCGGCTTGGCAGCGGCGTAGGACCGGACGAGCGAGAGGTACAGGGCGACCCGCCGGGCCGTCGCGTGGGTGCCCTCGGCGCGGGTCTCGATGTCGGGTGCGAACGCGTCGATGCCGTCGGCGAAGGCCTGCTGGGCCCGGCGGGCGTCGGCCACGGGGTCGGACAGGAACGGGAAGTCCCACGCGACGACGGCGAGCCCGGCGGCGTGCGCAGCCGGCACGAGCTCGGGGAGGAACTGCCCGCCGTAATAGCCCTGCCGGCCTCCGGTGCGGACCCAGATGCTCGTCAGCCCCGCGGTCCTGGCCCTGGCCACCGTGCCGGCGACGTCGACGGGCGTCTGCCTGAAGTTGGTGAGCCACACGCCCTTGCCGCGCAGGACGTCCAGCGAGGCGGCCTTCGGTCCGGCCGGCAGCGGGGCCGGCAGGGCGGCCTCCGCCACGACCGGCGCCGGCTGCGGCCTCGGCGCGACCGGCGGGCTC
>JAOPVV010000142.1 GCA_025966005.1 Frankiales bacterium | reverse complement strand
CCTGCTCCGCCGAGCCCTGCAGCGCGTCCAGACCCGCGACGAACTCCGGGCGCGGCCAGGGCGTCAGCGCCTCCAGCGCCCGGAGGTCTGCCGTACTGGCCATGAGGCGAGTGTAGTCGAACAGATGTTCGACATCGAGGGGTTGTGGACTCTGTGGACGGCGTGAGCCGGGGCTCCGGCTGGTGCGGACGTGTCACGGAGCCGCCGCGCTCCTCGTCCAGGCCGCCCCCAGCACGGTCGGCCTGGGTCGGTCACGGGGACCATCAGTCCGGGGTACCACCTGCGGTCAGGCCGGGTCGGTCCAGGGGCCCGTGCCGCCGACCCTCGCGACCCTCACGTGCGTGACGAAGCCGGGTGGGGGGTCGGGCATCGGGGGAAGGTCGTGCCGGCGCCCACGTAGACCTGCGCCAGCGCGTGCAGCAGCTCAGGGGCGCCGCCCTGCGTGATGCGCGCCGTGCCGTGGACGACCAGGTGGTGGCGCATCCCGACCGGGTTGGCGGTGGGCGCCTCGAAGGAGATCGCCACCCGGGGGTCGCGGCGCAGGTTGCGCAGCTTGCGCTGACCGCCGTCCAGGTGCCCGGCGACCAACTCGTCGCCGTCGAGCCCGACCCAGACCACCGACACCTGGGGGCTGCCGTCCGCGTCGAGCGTCACGAGGTGGGCGAGAGCGCCGGAGGAGATCAGCTCGCGCGCCGCGGCGTTGAGCATCGTCATGGCGCCAGCCTGGCACCGCGCCACCAGCCGCGCCAGCGACTAGGACTGCAGCGCGTCCCGCATCGGCACGAGCTTCGCGGCGCTCTCGGCGAGCTCCTGCTCCGGCACCGAGCCGGCGACGATGCCGCAGCCGGCGAACAGCCGGAGCCGGCGGGGGTCGGCCGGGTCGAGCTCGGCGCAGCGCAGCGCGATCCCCCACTCGCCGTCGCCGGAGGCGTCCATCCAGCCGACCGGCCCGGCGTACCGGCCGCGGTCGAGGCCCTCGACCTCCCGGATGACCGCCATCGCGTCCTCGGTCGGGGTGCCGCAGACGGCGGCCGACGGGTGCAGCGAGGAGACCAGCCCGAGCGAGGTCGCGCCGTCCGCCACGACGCCGCTCACCACGCTGGCCAGGTGCATGACGTTCTGCAGGTGCAGCACGAACGGCTCGGCCGGGACGTCGACGGTTCGGCAGTGCGACGACAGCGACTCGGCCACCGACCGCACGGCGAAGCCGTGCTCCTCGAGGTCCTTGCTCGAGCGGGCCAGCGCCGCGGCCTGGGTGACGTCGCGGGCGGCGTCGCCGCTGCGCCGGATGGTGCCGGCGAGCACCCGCGAGGTGGCCAGGCCCTCCTCGAGCCGCACCAGCAGCTCCGGGGTCGCCCCGATCAGGCCGTCGACCGAGAACGTCCAGCAGCCCGGGTAGCCGGCGGCCAGGCGGCGCAGCGGCCACCGGACGTCGAGCGGCTCGTCGAGCTGCGCCTCGAGGTCGCGGGCCAGCACCACCTTGCCGACCTGGCCGTCGCGGATGCGCTCGACGACGTCGGCGACGACGGACGTCCACGCCGTGCTGCTGCGCGCCCCGTCGGAGAAGCGGACCGCGCCGGGTGCCCGTGGAGCGGCCGTGGCCCGCAGGACGGGGGCCGGGCGGTCGACGGTGGTCACCCACCAGGTGCCGGAGCGGTGGCCGACCACGACCTCGGGCACGACCAGGGACGACGTGCCGGTCAGCGGGTCGAAGCTGAACGAGCCGAAGGCGACCAGACCGCAGCCCGGCAGCTGGACCTCGTCGACGACGTCGCTGCCGGCGTCGACCGCACGCCACCAGTCCTGCGCGTCGGCGAACCGGTCCGGGCCGGTGACGTCGAAGCGGGCGGCCTCGCCCCAGCCGACCAGGCCCTCGTCGCCGGACACCCAGGCCAGCGGGCTGTCGGCGGGCAGGAGCGCGAGCAGCGGGCCGGGGTCCTCGACGCGCACGGTGGAGACCGTCAGCAGCGCGAGCTCCGGCGCGATGGTCACACCACAGCGTAAGAGAGCGCTCGCAGCGCGGCACGCCGACGCGGTGGTGGCGTCCCTCACCCGGCTGTCACTCGGCCCCTGACGCGAGCCGCTGCAGCGCCAGCACCGTGTTCCAGTTCCGCGCGGTCGCCTCGCCCCCGCCGACGTCGACGGCGCCGAGCCTCGAGCGCTGGACGCCGTCGGCGTAGTACAGGTAGGCGACCCGCTCCCCCACCGCGAGCCGCTCCGGGGCCAGCGCCGCGTGGTCGAGCGCCGCGACGCGCACCGGGTCAGCAGCGTGGGCCAGGAAGACCCCGTGCAGCAGCTTCGGCGGCAGGTGCTCGTCCGCCCACGGGTTGCCGGCCACGACCCGGTCGACCTCCGTGGCCGTCCGGACCATCACCGGCGCGCGGGCCAGGTGGCCGTCCTCGAGGGCGGCGCGGACCGCCTCCTCCAGCGCCGCAGGCGGCCGGTCCCACGACACCACCGCGTTGCCGCTCTGGAGGTAGGCCTGCACGTCCGCGCAGCCCACCCCCTCGAGGACCGACCGCAGGGCTGCCATCGGGATCCGGTTGGCCTTGCCGACGTTGACCCCGCCGCAGGTCGACGCAGGTGGTCACGGCGCTGCGTCCCCCCGCAGGTGCTCCTGCTCGAGCAGCTCGGGCAGGTCCTTGAGGCGCGTGAGCCCGGCGAGCGGCTGCCGCATGCGCCGGTTGCCGCGCAGCCGCTCGGCGTTGCGGTCGAGCAAGGACCAGTACCCGGCCGTGAACGGGCAGGCCCGCTCCCCCACCCGCACCTTCGGGTCGTACGTGCAGCCGCCGCAGTAGTCGCTCATGCGGTTGATGTACGCGCCGCCGCTGGCGTACGGCTTGGTCGCCATCAGACCGCCGTCGGCGTGCTGGCTCATGCCGGTGACGTTGGGCAGCATCACCCAGTCGTACCCGTCGACGAACGCCTCGTGGAACCACGCGGTGACCTGGCGCGGGTCCCACCCTCGCTGCAGCGCGTAGTTCCCGAGCACCATCAGGCGCGGGACGTGATGGACCCAGCCGCGCTCGCGCAGGTCCTTGAGTACCGAGCCCAGGCAGTTCGCCGTCACCTCGGACCCGGCGTCGAGCGTCGCGAACCACTCCGGCAGGTCGCCACGCGCGTCGAGGGCGTTGCGCCCGCGGTAGTCCTCGGGGACGTGCCAGTAGACCGCCCACACGTACTCGCGCCAGCCGATCACCTGCCGGACGTAGCCCTCGACGGAGTTGAGCGGTGCCAGCCCCTGGCGGTACGCCTGCTCGGCGGCGTGGACGCATTCCAGCGGGTGCAGCAGCCCGAGGTTGATCGCCGGCGACAGCGCGCTGTGCGCCATCCACGGGTCCTGGGCCAGCATCGCGTCCTCGGTCGGTCCGAAGTCCGCCAGCCGGTGGGCGACGAAGTGGTCGAGCGCCGCCGTGGACTCGTCCCGCGTCACCGGGGCCCACCGCGGCCCGTCGTCGCCGATGAAGTCGGCCAGCCCGTCGCGCTGCCAGCGCTGCAGGTCCTCGCGGACCTGGGCGTCGATGTCGTCCTCCACGGGCCACCACGGCTCCGCGAGCCCGAGCGTGGCGCGACGCGGCGGTGGCTCGCGGTTGTCGTGGTCGAGGTTCCACTGCCCGCCTGCCGGCTCGTCGCCGTCCATGAGCAGGTCGAAGCGCCGCCGCTGCCAGCGGTAGAAGTCCTCCATCAGCAGCCGCTTGCGCCCGGCGGCCCAGCCGGCGAACTCCTCGCGGGTGGTGGCGAAGCCACGGCCCTGGGAGATCACCTCGATCCCCCGGCCGCGCACGTAGCGGTCGGCGGCGTAGGAGGTCGGCTGCACGACCGACAGCGGACCGTCGGCCTGGTCCAGCGCCTCGTCGTAGGTGTCGACCTGCAGCAACAGCGCCTGGTCCCCGAGCTCCGCCGCCCGGTGTCGCAGGCCGGACAGCAGCAGGTGCGCCTTGGCCCGGTGGAAGCGCCGACGGCGGAAGACCGCCCGCGACTCGACCAGCAGCGCCGGCTGGTCCGGGCGGTCGAGGAACTGCGGTCCGAGCTGGTCGGCGAACAGCCAGCGGCGCGTCATGGCCCGCACCCTGCCAGGCTCACCGCTCGCCCGCCCGGCGGCTCGGCGGCTCGCGGTCAGCGGAAGCGGGTCACGTACCGGCGCCGCCACGGCGTCTCCACCGCCCGGCGGTCGTAGCCGTCACGGACCCAGGCCACGGCCTGCGACGGCGGCACCCCGTCGAGCACGGCCAGGCACGCGAGCGCCGTCCCCGTCCGCCCTCGGCCACCGCCGCAGGCGACCTCGACCCGCTCCCGGCCGGCGTGCTCGAGCAGGTCCACCAGCTCCTCGCCCAGCGGCCCGGCCGGCAGGCGGAAGTCGGGCCAGCGGACCCAGCGGTGCGGCCACGGCACCGCGTCGGGCTCGTGCCCGAGCAGGTACAGCCCCCGCTGGGGCAGCGGTCCGTCCTGCAGCGGCCGCCCGCGGACGGTGCGGCCGCTGGGGAGCAGCAGCACCCCGCGGCCGTCGGCCGGCCACACGGTCAGTTGATCTGCCGCTCCCGGCCCTCCCAGTACTGCTGGCGCAGCTTGAACTTCTGCACCTTGCCGGTCGCGGTGCGCGGGATCTCCTCGCGGATCTCGACCGACGTGGGGGCCTTGTAGCCCGCCAGCCGCTTCTTGCAGTGCGCGATGAGCTCGGCCTCGGTCGCCGGCTCCGTCAGCACGACGAGGGCCTTGATGGTCTCGCCCCACTTCTCGGACGGGACGCCGATCACGGCGACCTCCGACACCGCCGGGTGGCTGAACAGGCAGTCCTCGACCTCGATCGAGGAGACGTTCTCACCGCCGGTGATGATCACGTCCTTCTTGCGGTCGCTGATCGTCAGGTAGCCCTGGTCGTCGAGCGTGCCGCCGTCGCCGGTGTGGAACCAGCCGTCCTCGAGCGCGTCCGCCGTCTCGTCCGGCTGCCGCCAGTAGCCCTGCATGACGACGTTGCTGCGGGCCAGCACCTCGCCCTGCTCGCTCAGCTGCAGCCGGACGCCGATGGCCGGCATGCCCGCCCGGGCCAGTCGCCTGGCCCGCTCCTCGGCCGGCAGGTCGTCCTCCTCGGCGCGCTGGCGGTTGACCGTCAGCAGCGGCGAGGTCTCGGTCAGGCCGTAGATCTGCAGGAACTCCCAGCCGAGCTCCTCCTCGATGCGCTGGATCGTCCGGCTGGGCGGCGGCGCGCCGGCGCAGATGACCCGGGTCGTCCCGCGCCCCGGGATCTCGCCGGCCCACTCGGCCGCGGCCTCCAGCACGGAGGCGACGACGGCCGGCGCCGCGCACATGACCGTCACGCCGTACTTCTCGACCCGGCGCAGGATCTCCGCCCCGTCGATCTTGCGGATGACGACCTGCGGGACGCCCAGGCCCGCCATGGCGAACGGCATCCCCCAGCCGTTGGCGTGGAACATCGGCAGCGTGTGCAGGTACACGTCGCGGTCGGTCACACCGGCGTGCAGCGCGAAGGTGACCGCGTTGACCCAGATGTTGCGGTGCGTGATCTGCACGCCCTTGGGACGCGCGGTCGTGCCGGACGTGTAGTTGATCGTCGCGGTGGCGTCCTCGTCGGCCTCCCACGGCTCGGGCTCGACGCCCATCCGCAGCAGCGCGTCGTCGGTGGCCTTGCCCAGCACCAGGCGGTGCGTGGCCGTGACGTCGGCGAGCACCTCGTCGACCTCGGGGTCGACCAGCAGCACCGTCGCCCCGGAGTGCTCGATGATGTAGGCGACCTCGTCGCGCGAGAGCCGGAAGTTGATCGGGACGAGCACGCGGCCCCAGCCGGTGACGCCGTAGAGCGCCTCGAGCAGCCGGGTGCTGTTGTGGCTGACGATGGCGACCCGCTCGCCGCGGCCGACGCCGAGCGCGTCCAGCCCGGCCGCCAGGCCCCTCGCCCGGTCGACCAGCTGCGCGTAGGTCAGCGTGCCGAGACCACCGTCCTGCGACGGACCGGGCTCGTCGACCGCGCCGGTGCGCTGGGGGTAGACGAGCGCGGCGCGCTCGAAGAAGTCCGACGTGCTGAACGGCACCTTCACGACATGCTCCTCGTCCGTGGGAACGGTCAGGTCGCAGCACCGTACGTGGCGCGCGCCACTGCCGGAAGGACGAGGCCCAGCGGGGCGTCGACGAGCAGCTGCGCGCGGTCGTCCCCGCGGGTCGGCCCCTGGTTGACGATCGCGACCGGCAGGCCCAGCGCGGACGCCCGCAGGACGAAGCGGTACCCCGACATCACGGTCAGCGACGACCCCAGCACGAGCAGCCCACCCGACCGCTCGACCAGCGCGAAGCTCGCGTCCACCCGCTCGCGGGGCACGTTCTCGCCGAAGAAGACGACGTCGGGCTTGAGCACCCCGGCGCAGACCTGGCAGGCCACGACGTGGAAGCCGTCGGTGTCGTCGAGGTCGACGTCGCCGTCGGGCTTGAGCGCCACCTCCCGGCGCGACCAGTGCGGGTTGGCCTCCCGCAGCCGGAGGTCGAGCGCCTCGCGCGCGCTGAGCTCGCCGCAGCCCAGGCAGACGACCCGGTCGAGGCTGCCGTGCAGCTCGACGACCGCGTCGAGCCCGCCTGCGGTGTGCAGCCCGTCCACGTTCTGCGTGACGACGCCGGTCAGCCGCCCCTGCCGCGCGAGCTCGGCGACGGCGCGGTGGCCGTCGTTGGGCTGCGCCCGCGCGATGCTGCGCCAGCCGAGGTGGCTGCGGGCCCAGTACCGCTGCTGCGCCGCGGCGCTGCCGGTGAACGCCTGGAAGGTCATGGGGGTGGCCGGACGGGCAGCGCCGGTGGGCCCGCGGTAGTCGGGGATGCCCGACTCGGTCGACAGGCCGGCCCCGGTCAGCACCGCGACCGGCCCGCAGCGGTCGAGCCAGTCGGTGAGCAGGCGCGCGTCGTCCATCGCCTCCAGGGTGCCACCCGGCGGCTAGCGTCGCCGCGCGTGAGCCGTCCCGTCGACCTGCACCGCCTCCCGCCGGGGCTGCTCGTGCTGGGCGCCATCGTGTCGGTGCAGACCGGCAGCGCGGTCGCGCGCACGCTGTTCGACGACCTCGGTGCGGCCGGCGTGACGCTGCTGCGGCTGGCGCTGTCGGCCGTGGTGCTGCTCGTGGTGCTGCGACCGGGGGTCGGCGCCTGGAGCGCGCGGCAGTGGCAGGCCGCCGGGCTGCTCGGCGGGGCCATGGCCGGCATGAACCTGGTCTTCTACCTGTCGCTGCGCACCGTGCCCCTGGGCGTGGCCGTGACGGTCGAGTTCGTCGGCCCGCTGCTGCTCGCGCTGGTGCAGACCCGCCGCGCCGTCGACCTGCTGTGGGCGCTGCTCGCGGCGTCGGGCGTGGTGCTGCTCGGGCTCGACACCACCAGCGGCGTCCCGGTCTGCGGGCTGGTCCTCGCGTTGGTCGCCGGGCTGTTCTGGGCCGGCTACATCCTGGCGAGCGCCCGGGTCGGCTCCGTGCTGCCCGGCCTGGACGGCCTGGCGGTCGCGCTGTGCGTCGCCGCGGTCCTCGTCCTGCCGTTCGGGGCCGACGGCGCCTCGGCCGTGCTCGACCGGCCCGCGCTGCTGCTCGGCGGACTGGCGGTCGCCGTCCTGTCGTCGCTGGTGCCGTACGGGCTCGAGCTCACCGCGCTGCGCCGGATGCCGACGCGGGTCTTCGGCATCCTCATGAGCCTCGAGCCGGCTGCGGCGGCGCTGGCCGGGCTCGTCGTGCTGAGCCAGACGCTCGGCGCCCGGGAGGTCGTCGCGCTGGCGCTGGTGAGCCTGGCCAGCCTCGGGGTGACCCTGGGCCGCCGGGAGGGCGCGCTGCCCGCGCAGCCGCTCGAGTAGCCCTCAGGCCGGGACAGGGACCCTCAGGCCGCGACGAGCTCGAGGGCCTGCTCCCACGAGCCCTCGGACGCGATCAGCCGGCGGAGCTTCATCGTCCGGCCGGGGAGGTCGACGAGGAACGCCCCCACCAGGCGGTCGCCGCCCCGGTAGAGCGCGACCCAACGGTCGGCGTCGCCCACGACGCGGACGTCGTCGCCGCCTGTGTGGCCGACCGCCTGCAGCTTGCGGCCGTACACGTCGGACCAGGCGTACGGCACGGTCGAGAAGGCGCCGACGTCCTCGCCGGCCGCGGCGCGTCCGGCGTGCGTCCCCTGCTCGGCCGCCGACGTCCAGTGCTCGAGCCGGACCAGCGCGCCGGACGGGGGGTTCGGCCACCGGGCGACGTCGCCCGCCGCCCACACCCCGGGCGCCGCCTGCAGCGTGGCGTCGCAGACCACCCCGTCGGACAGCACCAGCCCGGAGCCCTCGAGCCAGCCGGTGCTGGGCACCGCGCCGGTGCCGACGACGACCAGGTCGGCCGGCAGGACGCTGCCGTCGGCGAGCACGACCCGTTCGACCCGCCCGTCGCCCTGGAGCGCGGTGACGCCGACGCCGCAGCGCAGCTCGACCCCGGCCCGGGC
>JAOPVV010000127.1 GCA_025966005.1 Frankiales bacterium | reverse complement strand
GAGCCCGCGGCTGCCGCCCGTGACCAGAGCGGTGCTCACGAGCGCAGCTCCGCCCCCACCCGGCGGCCGGCCTCGGCGACGGCGGCGTCGCGGGCGCCGAGCACCTCGACGTCGGTCAGCGTCCGGTCGGGGGCGCGCAGGCGCAGCGCGTACGCCAGCGACCGCTTGCCCTCCCCGACCTGCGGTCCCGTGTAGACGTCGAACAGCCGGAGGCCCTCGAGCAGGTCACCGGCGCCCTCGCGCAGGGCCGCCTCGACGTCGGCCGCCGGCACGCCGGCGTCCACGACCAGCGCCACGTCGACCCCGGCGGGCGGGAAGTGCGAGACGACCGGCGCCGGCAGCGGTCCGCGGGCGGCGGCGGTCTCGACCAGCAGGTCGAGGTTCGCCTCGGCGGCGCAGGTGCGGGCCGGCAGGCCCAGCGCGGCGACCACCCGGGGGTGGAGCTCGCCGGCCAGGCCGACCCGCCGGCCGTCCAGGAGCAGCTCGGCGGTGCGGCCGGGGTGGAACGGCCCGTGGGCGGCCGCGCGCGGCACCAGCTCGAGACCGAGCACCCGCCCGAGCTCGACGACGGCAGACACGGCGGCGTCCCACGACGCACCGGCACCGGCGAGCGCGAGCCCGAGGTGGCGCGGCTGCGGCGGGAGGGCGGCGTCGAGGGCGGCGCGCTGCTCGGCGGTCGGCGGCCCGTCCACGCCCGGGGTCGGCGCGGACGAGCCCGGTCCGGTGAACACGTGGCCGGTCTCGAAGATCGCGACGTCGGGGAGCCCGCGGCTGGTGTTGCGCACGACGGTGGCCAGCAGGCCGGGCAGCAGCGACGGCCGCAGCAGGGCCTCCTGCGCCGACAGCGGGTTCACCAGGCGCGGTGAGGTCATCCCGCCCCCGAGGACGGCGAGCACCTCGTCCGACACGAACGGCGGCAGCACCACCTCGACCAGGCCGGCGGCCGCCAGCGAGCGCGAGGCGGCGCGGCGCAGCCGCTGCTCGGCGGTCAGCCCACGACCGGCGGGTGCGCGCGGCAGGACGACCGGGATGGTGTCGTAGCCCTCGAGCCGCAGCACCTCCTCGATCAGCTCGGCCGGGCCGGTGAGGTCGGGTCGCCAGCTCGGCGGGGTGACGACGAGCGGCTCGCCGTCCTGCACCTCGCAGCCGACGTCGACGAGCCGGCGCACGACGACGTCGCGGTCGTACGGGCGCCCCGCGAGCCGGCCCGGCGCCTCGGCGGGCAGCTCGAGGGCCGCCGCCGGCTGCGCGGTCGACACGACTGTGACCGGTCCGGCGGTGCCGCCGGCGAGCTCGACCAGCAGCCGGACGGCGACCTCGGCCGCGGCCGGGGCCAGCGCCGTATCGACGCCCCGCTCGTAGCGGCGGCTCGCCTCGGACGGCAGCCGGTGGCGGCGCGCCGTCCGGGCGATCGACAGCGGCGCGAAGTGCGCCGACTCCAGCAGCACCGAGGTGGTGGTGGGACCGACCTCGGTCGGCCCACCGCCCATGACACCGGCGAGCGCGACCGGGCCGCTGCCGTCGGTGATGAGCAGGTCGGACGGGCCGAGGGCGCGGTCCTGGCCGTCGAGGGTGGTCAGCCGCTCCCCCGCGGTGGCGCGCCGGACGACGATGCCGCCGGCGAGGGTGTCGGCGTCGAACGCGTGCAGCGGCTGGCCGAGCTCGATCATGACGTGGTTGGTGACGTCGACGATGAGCGACACCGAGCGCATCCCGGCCAGGACGAGCCGTCGCTGCAGCCAGGCCGGCGACGGGGCCTGCGGGTCGAGGCCGTGGACGACCCGGGCGACGTAGGTGTCGCAGGCGTCCGGCGCCTCGACGGTGACGGGCAGGCCGTCGCCGGTGGGCGCCGTGGGCTCGACGAGCGCCGGGTCGGCCAGCTGGAGGCCGAACGCCGTCGCGGCCTCCCGGGCCACGCCGCGCACCGACAGCTGGTAACCGCGGTCCGGGGTGACGGCGATGTCCAGCACCTCGTCCCGCAGGGCCAGCAGCTCGACGACGTCGACGCCCAGGGGCGTGTCGGCCGGCAGCACCAGGATGCCGTCCGACTCGTCCGACAGGCCGAGCTCGGCGGCGGAGCAGATCATCCCGTCGCTGGTGCGGCCGTACGTCTGGCGGGTGGCGATCCGGAAGTCGCCGGGCAGCACACCGCCGGGCGTCGCGAAGGCGATCCGGTCGCCGGCGGCGAAGTTGGTGGCGCCGCAGACGACCTCGTGGACGCGGCCGCCCACGTCGACGTGGCAGAAGCGGATCGGCTTCTTGAACTCCGACAGCTCCTCGACGTCGAGGACCTCGCCGGTCACGACCCCGGCGATGTCGTGGCCGACGCGGTGGACCTGCTCGACCTCCAGACCGGCGCGCACCAGCGCGGTGGCGATGTCGTCGGCCGAGGCGGTGGCAGCGGTGAGACCGGGCACGAGGTCGCGCAGCCACGAGACGGGGACGCGCACGTCAGGCCTCCTGTCCGAGGGCGAGGGTGAACCGCTGGTCGCCCTCGTAGAAGTCGCGGATGTCGGTGATGCCGTGGCGGAACATCAGGGTGCGGTCCAGGCCCATGCCGAAGGCGAAGCCGCTGTAGCGCTCGGGGTCGATCCCGGCGGCCTGCAGGACGGCGGGGTTCACCATGCCGCAGCCGCCCCACTCGATCCAGCCCTCGCTCGAGCAGACCCGGCAGGGCTCGCCACCGGGCTCGGCGGACGCGCCGCGGCACTGGAAGCACTGCAGGTCCATCTCGGCGGACGGCTCGGTGAACGGGAAGTAGTTCGGCCGGATGCGGGTCCGGGTGCCGTCACCGAACATCGCCGTGGCGAGGTGGTCCAGCGTCCCGCGCAGGTGGGCCATGGTGATGCCCTCGTCGACGCACAGCCCCTCGACCTGGGCGAAGACCGGCGAGTGGGTCGCGTCGAGCGCGTCGGCGCGGTAGACGCGTCCGGGGCACACGACGTAGACGGGCAGCTCGCGGTCGAGCATCGAGCGCACCTGCACCGGCGAGGTGTGGGTGCGCAGCACCAGGCCGCTGCCGGCCGGCTCGACGAACAGGGTGTCCTGCATCTCGCGGGCCGGGTGGTCGCCGCCGAAGTTGAGCGCGTCGAAGTTGAACCACTCGTGCTCGACCTCGGGGCCCTCGGCGAGCTCCCAGCCCATCGCGACGAAGACATCGGCGACCCGCTCGGAGATGGTCGTCAGCGGGTGCCGCCCGCCGACCGCGCGGGGCGGCAGGACGGTGACGTCGACGGCCTCCTCGACGAGCACGCGCGCGTCGCGCTCGTCCTCGAGCACGACGCGGCGCGCGTCGTACGCGCCGTTGACGGCGGCCAGGACGACGTTGACGCGCTTGCCCGCGTCGGCCTTCTCGGGGCCGGGCAGGCCGCCGATGGCCTTGCGCGCCTGCGCGACCGTCGAGCGGTCGCCGCTGTGGGCGGTGCGGGCGGCGGCGAGCTCGTCGAGCGAGGCGGCGGCGGCGAAGGCCGCCAGCGCCTGGTCGCGGGCCTGCTCGAGAGCGGCCGGGTCGAGGGGGGCCGGGTCGAGGGGGGACGGGTCGAGCGGGGCCGGGTCGAGGGGGGACGGTTCCAGGGGGCCGGACACGGTGCAGCAGCTCCAGTCGTGGGGGTGGGCGACAGTCTGTCGCAGGGGCGGGGTCGGGGCGCCCGCCGCGTCCCCTAGATGAAGTCGGGGGTGCCGGCGGGCAGCACGAATCGGAACTCCGCGCCGCCGCTCGACGCGCGTCCGACGGCCACCGACCCGCCGTGCGCCTCGATGAGGCCCTTGACGATGTAGAGGCCCAGACCGGTGCCTCCGCGGCGGTCGCCACCGCGCCAGAAGCGCGTGAAGACGCGGGTGGCGGTGGCCTCCGGGATGCCCTCGCCCTCGTCGGAGACCGTGATGACCGCGCCGTCCTCGAGCGGGGCCATCGTCACGGTGACGGTGCCGTCGCCGTGCTTGACGGCGTTCTCCACGAGGTTGCCGATCACCTGCTGGAACTTGTCGGGGTCGACCCACATCTCCGGCAGCTCGCCGAGCTCGCGCACGATGAAGCGGTCCTCGGACTCGCCGGACGCGACGCGCCCGGCCACCGTCCTGCGGATCGCCGCCGGCAGGTCGACGACCTGCTTGCGCATCTCGAGCCGGCCGGCGTCGATGCGACTGACGTCGAGCAGCTCGGTGATCAGGCGCGTCACGCGGTCGGCGTCGGCGTTGACCGTCTGGAGCATGAGCTTCTTCTGGTCGTCGTTGAAGCGCTCCCACTTGGCCAGCAGCGTGGCGGTGAAGCCCTTCACGCTGGTCAGCGGTGAGCGGAGCTCGTGGGCGACGGTGGACACGAGGTTCGCGCGGGAGCGCTCGATCCGCTCGCGGGCGTGCGTGTCGCGCAGCGCGACGACGACCCGCGCCACCTTGCGGTCGGGGCCGCGGACGTAGGCCGCGGTGACCAGCAGGTCGCTGCCGCCGGCGAGCACCAGCTGGCGCTCGGGCTGGCGGGTGCGGCTCGACAGACCGCCGTACGGGTCGGTGCACGCCCACCAGTCGCGGCCCTGGTCGTCGGTGAGCGGCAGCACGTCGCCGAGCGGACGGCCCAGCGCGCTGTCGGCCGTGGTGCCGAGCAGACGCGCGGCCGCGGGGTTGAACGCGACGACCCGGCCGTCGGCGTCCGCCACCACCACCCCGTCGGGGAGGTCGTCGTACGCCGCCTTCTCGACAGCGGTCACGCGCACCTCCTCCCTCGGGTCGGCGACAGCCTACGGCGCAGGCACCGGCTCGGGGGTCAGCTCCGCTGTGCCCGCGCCGAGGCGTACAGGCAGACCGCCGCGGCGGTCGCCAGGTTGAGCGACTCGGCGCGGCCGTGCAGCGGGATGCGGACGGTCCGGTCGGCCAGCGCCAGCGCGGTCGCCGACAGCCCGGCGGCCTCGTTGCCCAGCAGCCACGCGGTGGGCCCGGCGAGCTCGCCGCGGTCCTGCAGGTCGTCGAGGTCGTGCTCGCCCTCGCCGGTGGTCGCGAGCACCGTCAGGCCGGTGGCGCGCAGAGCTGTCACGGCGTCCTCCAGGCTCGGGCCGTGCACGACGGGCAGGTGCCACAGGCTGCCGGCCGTCGCCCGCACGCACTTGCCTCCGTGCGGGTCGGTGCTGCCGTCGGTGAGGACGACCGCGCCGGCGCCGGCGGCGTCCGCCGTGCGGATGACCGTGCCGGCGTTGCCGGGGTCGCCGACCGCCTCGAGCACCGCCACGAGCCGGGGTCCGCCGGTCAGGGCGGTCGCGAGGTCGACGTCGAGCAGCGGCGCCGTGCCGAGCAGGCCCTGCGGGGTGACCGTCTCGGCCATGGCGGCCAGGACGTCACGGCTCACCGGCGTCACCGGGCACGGCGCGGCCGCGACGAGGTCGGCGTACCGCGCGGCGCCGTCGGGGTCGACGAACAGCTCGAGCAGGTCGGGCAGGGCCTCGCGGACGGCCTGCGGGCCCTCGACGACGAACCGGCGCTCGGCCACACGGGCCGAGCGCCGGGTCAGTCGTCGTACCGCCTGCACCCGAGGGCTCCGGGTAGAGGTGATCTCCTGCAGGCTCAGGCTGCCGAGGCCTTCTGGGCCGCCGGGCCGCCGGTGCCGTCGGTCGGGAGCGCCGCGCGGGCGACCTCGACGAGGGCGGCGAACGCGGGCGCGTCGTTGACGGCCAGCTCGGCCAGCACCTTGCGGTCGACCTCGACGCCCGCCAGCTTCAGGCCCTGCATGAGCCGGCTGTAGGTCATGTCGTTCAGGCGCGCCGCGGCGTTGATGCGGGTGATCCAGAGCTGACGGAAGTCGCCCTTGCGCTTCTTGCGGTCGCGGTACTCGTAGGTGGCCGAGTGGAGCAGCTGCTCCTTGGCCTTGCGGTACAGCCGGCTGCGCTGACCGCGGTAGCCACTGGCCTTCTCGAGGACCTCGCGACGCTTCTTGTGGGCGTTGACGGCCCTCTTCACGCGTGCCACTGACGTACTCCTTGCTAGATCGAGTCCCCGCCGCGTCTGGCGCCGGGGTGGTGGGGCGAGCGGGGACTAGATGCCGAGGAGCTTCTTGATCTTGCGGCGGTCGTTGGCAGCGACCTCGACCTCGCCCGAGAGGCGGCGGGTGAGCTTGCTCGGCTTGCGCTCGAGGTAGTGGCGCACCCCGGCCTGCTCACGCATGATCTTGCCGCTGCCGGTCACCTTGAAGCGCTTCTTCGCGCCGCTGTGCGTCTTCTGCTTGGGCATGTGCCTGCTCGTCCTGTCGGGTCGTGGTCCTGCCGGCCGCCGGGGGCGGACGGGTCTAGCTGGTGGTCGTCTCGCTCGTCGTCGTCTCACCGGGCGGCTGCTCGACGGGCGCCTGCTCGGTGCCGGCCAGTTCAGCCGGGTCCGCGGCGGTCTCGGCACCGGTGTCGGGCGAGTCCTTGGCGGCCTTCTTGAGGTCGGCGGCGTTCTTGTGCGGCGCGAGCACCATGATCATGTTGCGGCCGTCCTGCTTCGGCGCGGCCTCCACGAAGCCCAGCTCGGCGACGTCCTCGCCGAGGCGGGTCAGCAGCCGGTAGCCGAGCTCGGGACGCGACTGCTCGCGCCCGCGGAACATGATGGTGATCTTGACCTTGTCGCCCGCCTTGAGGAAGCGGACGACGTGGCCCTTCTTGGTCTCGTAGTCGTGCGGGTCGATCTTCGGGCGGAGCTTCATCTCCTTGATGACGGTGAGCACCTGGTTCTTGCGGCTCTCACGCGCCTTCTGCGCCGTCTCGTACTTGAACTTCCCGTAGTCCATGAGCTTGCAGACCGGCGGACGCGCCATGGGCGCGACCTCGACGAGGTCGAGGTCGCTGTCCTGGGCGAGGCGGATGGCCTCGCCGATGGCGACGATCCCGACCTGCTCGCCGTTCGGTCCGACCAGTCGCACCTCGGGGACGCGGATCCGGTCGTTGATGCGGGGTTCAGCGCTGATGTGGCCTCCTCGTAGGGCTTACCGGGTCGCGCTCCGGTGCCCTCACGAAGAAGGGCCCCGCGCTCAGCGCAGGGCCCACCACTGCCCGCTGCCTCGAGGGCGGCGGACCACGACGACCGCGCCGCACGGAGCGGGGGCCGCCGACCGGACCCGGATGCCGCGAGGCGTCTCGGGTGGGAGGTGGGTACCTCCGCTTGCACGACCCCGTCTCGTCCGTGTGTCTGGACGCGCCGGAGCCGGGTCGCCCTGCCAGAGTAGCAGGGTGACCCCTGACTCCTCCGCTGCCCGTGACATCGCCGACGTGCCCGCCGCCGAGGTGATCGCCTCGGCCGCCGTCCACCTGATGAGCGCGGCCGCGGTGAAGTGCGGCCTGGCCGAGGAGGGCGACTCGCACAAGGACCTCGACGAGGCGCGCAAGCTCATCACGGCCCTGGCCGGCCTGGTGACCGCGGCGCGCCCCGACCTCGGCGTGCACGCCGCTCCGCTGCGCGACGGGCTGCAGTCCCTGCAGCGGGCGTTCCGCGAGGCCTCCCCCGAGCCCGACGAGCCGGGCGAGGGCCCGGGCGAGAAGCTCACCGGCCGCGTCTGAGCCAGGCCCGTCGCCGGGGCTGCAGGATCGGGACGTCCCGCCCGGGACCGCTCGCCGGG
>JAOPVV010000094.1 GCA_025966005.1 Frankiales bacterium | reverse complement strand
GGCTGCCGGTTCTGCGCGTTCGCGCAGCGCCGGACCGACGCCGACGCCTACACCCTAAGCCTGGACGAGGTCACCGACCGGGCGCGGGAGGCGTGGGACGTCGGCGCGACCGAGGTCTGCATGCAGGGCGGGATCGACCCGCAGCTGCCCGGCACCGCCTACCTCGACCTCGCCCGCGCGGTAAAGACGGGCGCCCCGGACCTGCACCTGCACGCCTACTCACCGATGGAGGTCGTGAACGGCGCCGCCCGCATGTCGGTCAGCATCGAGGAGTTCCTGCGCGAGGCGCAGGCTGCCGGGGTCGACAGCCTGCCCGGGACCGCGGCGGAGATCCTCGACGACGAGGTCCGCTGGGTCCTGACCAAGGGCAAGCTCCCGACCGCGCAGTGGATCGAGGTCGTCCAGACCGCCCACCGCATCGGGCTGCCCACAACGTCCACGATGATGTACGGCCACGTCGACCAGCCCCACCACTGGGTCGCGCACCTGCAGCTGCTCGCCCGGCTGCAGGACGAGTCCGGCGGGTTCACCGAGTTCGTGCCGCTGCCGTTCGTCCACACCAGCGCCCCGATCTACCTGGCCGGGGTCGCCCGCCCCGGGCCGACCGTCCGCGACAACCGGGCCGTCCACGCCGTCGCCCGGCTCGTCCTGCACGGACGCATCGACCACGTGCAGTGCTCCTGGGTGAAGCTCGGCCCCGACCAGTGCCACCAGGTCCTGGCCGGCGGTGTCGACGACCTCGGCGGGACGCTGATGGAGGAGACGATCAGCCGGATGGCCGGCAGCCAGTGGGGATCGCGCAAGTCCGTCGACGACCTGGAGGAGATGGTCCGCGCCGCCGGGCGCATCCCCCGGCAGCGCACCACCACGTACGGCACCGTCGACCACGAGCGGCACGCCGCTGCCCGCCGCGAGGCGCTCCCGCTCGTTTGAGCGTCCCCTGCAGCGCCGGTCTGCCGCCCGGCCACCCCCGTCGGGGGATCCGGGTCGTACCCGGGCCCGGGGTCCCGGACGGCCCAGGTGATCTGACCGGCGCCCCGCAGGGGAGAGGGACCTCCCGCAGGTTCCCTCCCGGCGGCCCTACGCTCGCCTCACCTCGAGCCTGGGAGCGATCGTGAGCACCGCCGACCATCCGGACGCCCTGATGCGTCGCATCGAGCAGCTCGCCGCTGCCTCGGTGGAGGAGCCCGAGGGCGAGGGCGCTGCCGTCGCTGCCCTCGTCGGCGCGCTGCGTGCCGAGATCGGCGCGGTGCGGGCCGAGCTCGGCTCGCTGCGGTCCGAGACCGGTGCGGTCCGCAGCGACCTCGACGGGCTCGGCGGACGCCTCACCGGCTCCGTGGCCGCGAGCCGGAGCGAGACCGGCACCCTCGTGCGACGCGTCGCCGAGCTCTCGACCCGCATCGACGGCGTGGGCGGCCGTGTCGACGACGTCCGCAACGGCCTGCCCAGCCTGTCGCGCGAGCTGCGCGAGGGCCTGTCGGACGTCCCGGTGCGCACCAGTGCCCGGCTCGACGAGCTCAGCGGGGCGCTGACGGAGTCGATCGGAAAGCGCGTGGACGCCGTCGCCGGCGACGTCCACCGCACCCTGACCGCCGCGCTCGAGCGCGAGGAGCGCACCGCCGCGGACGCCGCGGTCGCGCTCGAGGACGCCCGCGGAGCCCTCGAGTCGCGCCTGGCCGCCCTCGAGGACGCCCTCGATGCGATGAGCGAGCGGATCGAGGCGCTCGCCCGCGACGGTGCCGCCACGACCACCTCCACGCTGACCGAGCTGCAGGGCGGCGTCCGCGCCCTCGCCCAGCGCATCGAGGACGAGGGGCGCGACAACGCCGAGCTGCTCGTCGGCCGGCTGCGCGACGTCACCGAGACCCGGATGTCCGAGCTCGAGGACACCCTGTTCGACCGGCTGTCCGACAGGCTGCGGACCCGCAACGACGAGCTGCGCCGCGACGTGCTGGCTGCGCTCGAGACCGCCCGCGAGCAGGCCGTCGAGGACCGTGCCGCCGTCAGCGAGCTCGCCTCGTCGGTGCGCGGCGCCCTCGACGGCTTCGGCGCCGTCCTGGACCGCTCCATCACCGGGCTCACCCGCTCGGTCACCGTCGCCCTGTCCGAGGGTCGCGAGGAGAGCCGCACCGAGCTCGACGACCTCACCGAGCGGCTGCTGGGCGCGGTCGCCGGGATGCGCACCGAGCTGGCCGTCCGGGACCAGACGGCGACCGGTCTGCTCACCGGCGTGCAGAGCGCCCTCGAGGGCCGGGTCGAGACGGTCCGCGCGCAGCTCGCCACGGCCGTGACGGTCCTGCGCAGCGACGTCGCGACCGAGGTCGGCACCCTGACGCCGCGGGTGGACGAGCTGGTCGTCGCCGGCACCGCCACGAGCGAGTCGGTGCGCTCGCTGCGCAGCGACGTGCTGGCTACCGTCGAGGAGCTGCGCGACCGGGTCGTCGCCAGCACGACAGACTCCACCGAAGTGCTGCGCGGCGCCATGACCGAGACGCGGGCCGAGGTCGCCGACCTCACCCGCGCGCTGCGCGAGGACCTGCTCGACCGCATCGAGGAGAAGTACGCCGTCGTCGGTGACCGTCTCGCTGAGACCGGACGGGCCGTCGCCGGCAGCACCGCGTCCGCCCGCGAGGCCGCCGAAAGGCTCAGCGCTCTCGCGGTCGCCGGCAGCGAGGACCGGCGGGCGGTGCAGGAGCGCCTGGCCGCCCTCGACGAGGTGCTGGCCACGCGCCTGACCGCCGTCGACACGACCGTCACCCGTCGTGCGGACGAGCTGCAGGCGGCCATGACGGCGCGGGTCGACGAGGTCAACGGCGCCGTCACCCGTCGCGTCGACGAGCTGCAGGGGACGATGACCAGCCGGGTCGACGAGCTGCGCGGCGCCGTGACCGGCTCGGTGGGCGAGCTGCAGAGCGGCCTCACCGGTCAGGTCGCGGAGCTGCGCGAGGGCCTCACCGGGCGGCTCGCCGCGCTCGAGACGACCCTCACCACCGGGCTCACGGACGTCGCGCGCGACGTCGCCACCGGGACGACCACGACGCAGCAGGCGGCCGAGCGGGTCGCGGCTCTGCTGACCCTGGCGGAGCGGCAGCGGCAGGAGGTCGAGGACCTGCTCGAGGTCGTCCGCGACGACGTCGTCGAGGCCGGGCGCGACCTGCGCAAGGAGCTGCTGGGCAAGACCGAGGCCGGCCTGACGTCGCTGTCCGAGCGGGTGACGGTGCTCGACGTGACCGTCGACGAGCGGCAGGCCGACGTCGTCGACCGCCTCACGCGCCTGGCGCAGACCGTCGCCGGCAGCGCCGAGGCGGCCGAGCGCACCACCGAGGGCCTGGCAGCGGTGAAGGCCTCCTCGGAGGTTCTCGACGGGACGCTGTCGGGGTTCCGGTCCGAGTGGCCGACCCGGACCTTCGAGGTCGTGCAGGGCGCCAAGGCGGTCGCCGAGGGCGTCGTCCGCGACGTGCGCAACGAGGTGGAGGCCCAGCTCGAGCGGGTGCGCACCGAGCTGGCGCGCGCCGTCGACGGCGTCGAGGACGCCAGCAGTGGCATCAGCACCGGCACCGACCGGCTGTCCCGCGCCGGCAAGGTCCTGGTCGGCTACCTCGAGGAGCGGGACCGACTGCTCGAGGCCGAGCGCGACCGCGTCCTGCACGACGTCCTCGACAGCTTCGCCGCGGGGCTGTCCAGCAAGGACCGCAGCGCGCTGGCCGGACGCGTCTCCGACGCCGTCGCCCGCCGCCGCGACGCCCGCGACGCCGACCGCTACCGCGCCGCCGTCGGCGAGCCGGTGGCGCCCGTGCTGG
>JAOPVV010000109.1 GCA_025966005.1 Frankiales bacterium | reverse complement strand
CGCGGCCCGCACGATCAGGGTGGCCAGGTCGTCGGGGCGGACGTCCTTGAGCGAGCCCTTGAACGCCCGGCCGATGGGCGAACGGGCAGTCGCGACGATGACGGCTTCGGGCATGAGGGCTCCTCGGGTCCGAGCGGGCGGGTCGGTGCATCCCTGCAGGCAGGCTCTCAACGTACGACCGGCCGGGTTCGTGGTCAACTGATGCGTTGACGACTCGGGTCGCTCGCGCGGGTCGGGTCGAGGCGCCAGGCCGGGAGCCGCGTGACAGGATCGAGGGCGAGCCGGCCGCCGGTCCGGCACGACGAGGGGAGTCCCCCATGCCCACGGGAGCCACCGCCCGCAAGCCCCGCGTCACGGAGCCGGTCGTGCCCGCCAGCGGGATCGCCCGTCGGCGCGCTGCCGCCAAGGACGAGGCGAACCCGGCCTACCTGGAGCGGCGTCGCGAGATCGTCGAGGCCGCCGGCCGGGTCTTCAAGGCCAAGGGGCTGCAGGGCACCAGCCTCGGCGACATCGCGGTCGAGTCGGGGGCCGACCGTGCGTCGCTCTACTACTACGTCGGCAACAAGGAGGAGCTGTTCCACGAGGTCGTGCGGGGCGCGGCGGAGGCGAACCTGGCTCGTGCGCAGGCGATCCGGGACAGCGAGGGCACGGCGCCGGAGAAGCTGCGGGCACTCATCGAGTCGCTGATGGCGTCGTACGCCGAGAACTACCCGATCCTGTACGTGTACATCCAGGAGAACCTCTCGCACGTGCCCGAGAAGCACGCGCAGTGGGCAGCCGACATGCGCCACGTGAACCGCGACTACGAGCACATCGTCATCGGCCTCGTCGAGCAGGGGATGTCAGAGGGGACCATCCGCTCGGTCGCCCCGTCGTGGATCGTCGCCTACGGGGTGATGGGGATGCTCGGCTGGACGAACCGGTGGTTCCACCCGGAGACGTCGAAGGCGAGCGCCCAGGAGATCGCGACGGCCTTCGCCGACACCGTCCTGCAGGGACTGGTCGAGCCGACGCCGGTGCGCCGCCGCAAGCGCGCCTGAGCCACCCCCGCCGCAGCGGCGTCCTCGCCGGCCCCGGGGCGCTCGGGCAGCACGACCGGGCAGCACGACCGGGCAGCACTGCGCCAGTGCCGCCCCCCGGTTTCCGGGCGATGCTCTTCGCGCTCCGCTGGGGGTGCGATCTCGCCAGGTGCACCGGCGAGGCGAGCTGTGCGAGGACGGCTGGCACCGGCGGGTGGTCGACGACGGCGCCGTGGACGTCGAGGTGCCGTGGACGTCGAGGTGGTGTGGACGTCGAGGTCCCGCCCACCGGAACTCGCGCTCTGCAGGGTGGCCGTGGCCATGGCCGTGGCCGTGGGGTCGAGGTCGACCGGGACGACGAGGGCCGTGAGGACTCGTCGTCGCGCCGCTCCGGCACGGGGCTGCTCGTCGAGGCGGCAGTCCCAGCGGGACCGGCCGCAACGTCGGTGGTGACGCCTGGCCGACGTCACTCGTCGAGGCGGGAGCCGACCTTCATGGTGACCTGGAACTGGTCGACCTCGCCGTCGGCGACGTGCCCGCGGATCTCGGTGGCCTCGGACCACTCGACGTGGCGGACGGTCCGCGAGACGCGCGCGATGCCGTTGCGGATGGCCTGCTGCACCGAGTCCGGCGACGAGCCGACGACCTCGGTGACGCGGTAGACGTGCTCGCTCACTTCTCCTCCCCAGGGGCGCGGTCCAGGACGTAGGCGCCGGGTGCGGGCTCGAGGGGCGGGTGGTCGGCGTCGCCGAGGGCGGCCGGCGCCGGGTGCTGGTCGCCGGACCGCTCCGCCGACCAGGCGGACCAGGCCTCCCACCAGCTGCCCGTCCGGCGGTCTGCGGCCGCCCGCCACGCCTCGGCGTCCGGGCCGGGCTCGCCGCCGACGAAGTAGCTGGCCTTCGGGTTGCCGGGCGGGTTCACCAGGCTCGCGATGTGGCCGGCGTTGCTCAGCACGAACGTGCTCGGGCCGGACAGCATGCTGGTGGTCCGGTAGCAGCCCGTCCACGGGGTGAGGTGGTCGTTGACAGCACCGGTGACGAACGTCGGGACCGTGACGCTCGACAGGTCGACGGGGGTCCCCAGCACGGTGAGGGCGCCCTTGGCCGGGAGCGTGTTGTCGCGGAACAGCGTGAGGAACTGGTCGTGCAGCGTGGCGGGGAGGTTGGTGCCGTCGGCGTTCCAGGCCAGGATGTCGAAGACCGGCGGGTCGTCGCCCATGAGCCACTGGTTGACGACGTAGGTGAAGACGAGGTCGTCCGGGCGCATCCAGCTGAACACCGCGCCGAGCGAGCGCGCCGTGATGACCCCCGCCTTGCGCGAGCTGCGGCGGGCCAGGCTGAGCAGCTGCGGTGACGAGAACGTCCCCAGCGGCGCGCGGCTGTCGAAGTCGAGCAGCGTGACGGCGAACCCCGCGTTCGCGATGCTCGTGTCGCCGGTCGCGGCGTAGTGGTTGAGCACGGTGCTGGTGAGGATGCCGCCGGCGCAGAAGCCCAGCGTGTTGACGTCCGGGGAGCCCGTGATCGCCTTGGCCGTCTCCACGGCGTCGACGATGCGGCCGGCGTAGGTGTCGAGGTCCCAGTGCGACTGCCCCGGGGTCGGGTTGCGCCAGCTGAGCAGGAAGACCTGGAAGCCCTGGCTGACCGCGTACTCGACGAAGCTGCGACCCGGGCGCAGGTCGAGGAAGTAGTAGCGCCCGATGGGCGGGGGCACGATGAGCAGCGGCCGCAGGTGCACCTGCTCGGTCGTCGGCGTGTACTGCAGGAGCTCGGCGACGTCGTCCCGGTCGACCACAGCGCCCGGGGTGAGCGCGAGGTCCGTGCCGACGACGAAGGCGCTGCGGTCGGTCTGCGACGGCATGCCGCGATTGTGCCGGAGGTCGTGCAGCAGGTGCCCGGCGCCGCGCAGCACCGACCGGCCGCCGGTGTCGAACGCCCGCTTGAGAGCGGCCGGGTTGCCGATCAGGGTGTTGGTGGGCGCGAGCAGGCTCCGCAGGGCGTTGGTGGCGAAGCGCGCCCGCTCGACGTCGCGCCAGTCGCTGTCCGAGTGCTCGTAGTCGTCGAGCAGGCGGTCGAGCGAGCCGCCGAGCGACAGGTAGCCCTGCAGCACCCGGCGGTACACCGGGTTGGCGCTCCAGGCGGGGTCGCAGAAGCGCTTGTCCTTCGGGTCGGGCGCCACGGTGGAGCTGCCGCGGACGATGGACGCGGCCTCGCGGGCCAGCCGTCCGGCCTCACGCGCCAGCGGTCCGGGTTGCGCCACCGTCGCCAGCAGGCCGCCGACCACGCCCGTCACCGACGGGATGCCCACCGGCTCGGCAGCCTCGACCACCTCGCCGGCCTCGATGTCGTTTGCGGGCACCGGGGATGCGCTCATGTCGACCACCTCGTCGTCGGAGTGCGACTGTACGCAGCCGAGCGCGCACTGCGTCCACCCCCGTCCTCGACGAGGTCGTCGACACTGGCGCCGGCGGGGGCGTCAGCGGTTGCGGTAGAGGTGCGTCGTCAGCGGCAGGAAGACCGCCGCCAGCACGGCGGCCGTCACCAGCGAGACGACGATCGCGCTGACGTCCGGGTCGCCGCCCATCAGCGAGCGCGAGGCGGTCGCCAGGGTGGAGACGGGGTTGACGTCCACGAACTCCTCGAGCGGTCCGGGAAGGGTCGTCGGGTCCACGAATACGTTGGACAGGAACGTGAACGGGAAGATCCCCATGAAGCCGGCGTTCATCACCGCGTTCGGCGACCGCAGCAGCAGGCCGAGCACCGAGAAGACCCACGACAGGCCGAACGAGAACACCACCACGAGGGCGAGAGCCCCGACGGTGCCGGCGGCCCCGCCGTCCGGTCGGTAGCCCAGGACCAGGCCCAGGACGATGATCACGGTGCCGCCGATGACGTAGCGCACGCTGTCGCCGAGCAGGGCGCCGAGCAGCGGCGCCGGCCGCCAGACCGGCAGCGAGCGGAAGCGGTCGACGACCCCCTTGGTGAGGTCGGTGTTGAGCGCGACTCCGGAGTACACCGTCGTGAACAGCACCGACATGACGAGGATCCCCGGCAGGATGTAGTCGAGGTAGGCACTGGTCGAGCCGGCGATGGCGCCACCGAACAGGTACGTGAACATCAGCACGAACATCACCGGGGTGACGGTGACGTCGAGGAGCTGCTCCGGCACGTGCTTGACCTTGAGCATGCCGCGCCAGCCGAACGCGACCGCGTTGGACAGCCGGCCGGGACGAGGCGGGCGCGGCGTCGACGAGATGGCGCGCCGGACGGCTGCGGTGTCGGCGTCGCGGTTGGTGGTGGTCGCTGCGGTCATGACGGCTGCTCCTGGAGGGCACGGGACGGGTCGTCGGCCTCGTCGCCGGCGCTGCGGCCGGTGATCGTTAGGAAGACCTCGTCGAGGCTGGGCTGGTCGAGCGAGAAGTGGGCGAGGCCGATGCCGGCGGCCGCCAGCTCGGCGACGGCGACGGCGGCGCGGTCGGCCTCCGAGCCGTGCACCAGCAGCCCGGCCGGGTCCGCCTCCAGCACGACCTGCCCGACGGCCCGCTCCAGCAGCTCGGCCGCCGCCGGGCGCTGCCCGGCGTCCAGCAGGCGGACGTGCAGCACGCTGCGGCCGACCGACGACTTCAGCTGTGCCGGGGTGCCTTCGGCGATGACCCTGCCGCGGTCGATCACGGCGATGCCGCGCGCGAGCTGGTCGGCCTCCTCGAGGTACTGGGTGCACAGCAGCACCGTGGTGCCCTCGGCCGCGAGTGCGCGGACGATGTCCCAGACCTGGTTGCGCGAGCGCGGGTCCAGCCCGGTCGTCGGCTCGTCGAGGAACATCACCTGGGGCGTGACGACCAGGCTGGCCGCGACGTCGAGCCGCCGGCGCATCCCGCCCGAGTAGTGCTTCACCAGCTTGCCGGCGGCGTCGGCGATCCCGAAGGCGTCCAGCAGCTCGTCCGCCCGCGCCCCGGACGACCGCCGCAGGCCGAGCAGCCGCCCCAGCAGCGTGAGGTTCTCGTGCCCGGTCAGCTCCTCGTCGACCGAGGCGAGCTGGCCGGTGAGGCTGATCAGTGAGCGGACCTGGTCGGCCTCGGCGACGACGTCGTGGCCCAGCACGCGGGCCGAGCCGCTGTCCGGGCGCAGCAGCGTCGCGAGCACGCGGATGGTGGTCGTCTTGCCCGCCCCGTTCGGCCCGAGCACCCCGTAGATGGTCCCGGGAGGCACGGCCAGGTCGACGTGCTGGACCGCGGGCGTGCTGCCGAAGGACTTGGCCAGCGCCGTCGCCTCGATCGCGAGTGGTCGGTCGGTCATGGCTACCTCGTTCCCGTCGTCTGTGCACAGGAGAGGACGAGGGGCACGCGCCGTACTCATCGGCGGCGCTAGCCTCGCGCCCGAGACGTGAGCCGACCACCGGGGGGAGACCGCCGTGCGCCTCGCCCGACGCGTCACCGGGCTCCGCGAGCGCCTGGCGCTGCGCGCCCTCCCGCTCGCGACGTACGCGCCCCAGCCGATGCTCGTCACCGAGGCCCACGAGGTGCGGCGTCCGCGCCACCAGGTCATCGACGCCCACGCCCACCTCGGGCGGTGGCTGACCGGTGGCCGCGCCTGGCTGACGCCCGACGTGCCCGCGCTGCTCACCGGCATGGAGGAGGTCGGCGTCTCGGCGATGGTCAACCTGGACGGCCGGTGGGGTCGCGAGCTGGACCTCAATCTCGACCGGTACGACCGGGCGCACCCGGGGCGGTTCGCCACCTTCTGCCACGTCGACTGGGCGGCGCTGGCGGGCGATCGCGCGGACCAGGTGCTCGAGCGCTCGCTGCGTGACAGCGCCGCGCAGGGTGCCCGGGGCCTGAAGGTCTGGAAGGACCTCGGTCTGCAGGTCCGCGACGGCTCCGGTGAGCGGGTGCAGCCGGACGACCCGCGCCTGGACGCGCTCTGGGCGGCTGCCGGCGAGCTCGGCCTGCCCGTCCTGTGGCACGTCGCCGACCCGGCAGCGTTCTTCCTGCCGGTGGACCGCCGCAACGAGCGGTTCGAGGAGCTGTGCCGGCACCCGGAGTGGTCGCACGCACGGCGCGGACCGCGCGCCCGCGTGCTGCTGCTGGAGGCGCTGGAACGGGTCGTGGCCCGGCACCCGGCGACCTCGTTCGTGGTGGCGCACCTGGGTGCGGCGGAGGACCTGGCCTGGGTGCGCCGGCTGCTCGAGCGGTACCCGCACGTCTCGGTGGACATCGCGGCCCGCCTCGCCGAGATCGGGAGGCAGAGTCGTGCCGCGTCCGCCCTGCTGACGGCGTTCCCCGACCGGGTGCTCTTCGGCACCGACACGTTCGGCGTCCTCGACCCGACGGCGCACCGGACGCACTACCGGCTCCTCGAGACGCACGACGAGCACTTCCCGTACAGCGCGGACCGGGTCCCGCCCCAGGGACGGTGGGCGATCAGCGGTCTCGGGCTGTCCGACGACGTCCTGCGGGCGGTCTACCGCGGCAACGCGCAGCGGCTGCTGCCCGGGCTCCTGACCGAAGGGCCCCCGTCCAGGTGACCCCGCGGCCCCACCGTGCGTGAGCACTCGTGCGGACCACCTGACCTGCGGCGGCACGCGCAGTAGCGTCAGCGCGGGTGTCAGGTTCCGCCCCGCAGGGGGCCGGCGTTCAGGGACGGTGCTGCTACGGACGGCCTCCGCGTGCTGGTGGTGCAGTCGGCGCTGTCCCTCAACGGCGGACTGCTCGTGCTGCTGGACCTGCTCGAGCGCTGGCAGGTCACCCCGGGGGTGTCGCCCCGGCTGTTCGTGGCCAAGCAGCGCGCCCCGGAGGACGTCCTCGCGCCGGACGGCCTGGCCGTCAGCTTCGGCGGTGACGAGGCCGGTCGCACGCGCCGCCAGGGCGCTCGGGCACTCGTCCGGCTCGTCCGGCTCGCGCGAGCCGCCGACGTGGTGATCAGCGGGTCGGAGATCGGCGAGAGCGTCCTGCTGGGCTACGTGGGGGCCCGACTGGCCCGACGGCCCTTCGTGGTCGTCGTCCACGCCGACCTCGACGACGCCATCGACTTCTGGGTCCCGTGGTTCGCCCGGCGGCTCACCCGCTGGGCGAACGCCCACGCCGACGCGAGCGTCTGCGTCGCGCCGGGCCTGGTGCAGCCCGTCCTGAGCAACGGGGCGCTGCCCTCGGACGTCCACGTCGTCGTGAACGGCATCGACGTGGGGCGCGTGCAGCAACGGGCGCTGCTGCCGGCCGGTGCGGGCGACGTCGTCGACGACGGTGCCAGGTCGATCCCCCTCGTGGTCGCCAACGGCCGCCTGGCCATCCAGAAGGGGTTCGACCTGCTGATCGAGGCGCACGCGCGGGTGCTCGCCGCAGGACTGCCGCACCGGCTGGTCATCACGGGTGAGGGCCCGCAGCGGGCAGAGCTCGAGGCGCTGGTGGCTCGGCTGGGGGTGACGTCGTCGGTGGACCTCCCCGGCTTCGCCGCCAACCCCTACCCGACGATCGCGGCCGCGGACGTGTTCGTCCTGTCGAGCCGCTCGGAGGGGCTGCCCCTGACCCTGCTCGAGGCGCTCGCGCTCGGCGCGCCGGTGATCGCGACCGAGTGCGGGAGCGGTCCGCGGACGGTGCTCGGCGACTGCGTGTTCGGGGAGCTCGTCCGGAGCGGCTCCGTCGAGGCCCTGGCGGACGCGCTCGCCGCGCACCTGCGGACGCCGGACCTGCTCCGCGAGCGCGCCCGCGGTGGGCCGGCCCGCGCGCTGGCCTTCGACGTGGACCGGGCCGCGGCCGAGCACCTCACCGTCCTGCGGTCGGTCGTCGACGGGTCCCGGTCCGGCGTCCCGAGCCGCTGAGCCGGACGGCTCTGCCCGGCCGCAAAGCCGCGGCCGCCGGCGTCGCCCGCAGGCCTGGCGCGGGATCACCCGATCGTCGGCACGGTCTCGGCGCGTCCCGCCGGCACGGTGCGGGGACGGCCGCCACGGCCCGGCCCAGGCTCCAGGTGTCCGGTGGTGCCGTCGAGGCAGCCTGGAAGGATGGAGGCGGCGGCGACTGCCGCCCGGGCGGCTGGGGGCGGTGGGTAGTGCAGGAGGAGCTTCTCGTCGGTGTCGCCGCGGACGCGGTCCCGCGAGCGCGGACGTTCGTCACCGGCGCGTTGGCCGGTGAGGCCTGCGAGGTGGTGGACGACGCGCGGCTGGTGGTGACGGAGCTGGTCACGAACGCCTCGCTCCACGGGGAGCCGCCGGTGATGGTGCGGGTCAGGCGGAACGCGGGCCGCGTGAGGGTCGAGGTCGAGGACGCGGGCCAGTCGTTGCCCCTGATCCCGGCGCACAGCACCGACGCGATGACGGGGCGGGGCTTGAGCCTCGTCGCGGCGATCGGCGCGGCGTGGGGCGTCGAGGCGGCCCCCGTCGGCGGGAAGGTCGTCTGGGTCGACCTCGCGCCGGACCGCATCTGGAGCCGCACGGCTGCCGGCCCGGACATGGACGTCGACGCGCTGCTCGCCGCGTGGAAGGACGACGCCGAACAGGAGCCGTTGTTCACGGTCCGGCTCGGCTCGGTCCCCACCGACCTGCTCCTGGCCGCCAAGTCCCACATCGACAACGTCGTGCGGGAGGCGACGCTGCAGGAGGGCGGGTGGCGGGGCGCGGCGAACCACCCGCAGTTCGCCGCACTGATCGAGACGGTGACCAGGTCCTTCGCCTCAGCCCGCACCGAGATCAAGGGGCAGGCCCTCGCAGCGGCCGCGAGGGGCCAGGCCGAGACCGAGCTGGTGCTGACGCAGCCGGCCGCGGCGGCTGACGCCGGGGAGCGCTACCTCGCGGCGCTCGACGTCGCGGACCAGTACGCCCGACAGGCGAGGCTGCTCACCCTCGAGGCGCCGCCGGTCCACAAGGTGTTCCGGCGCTGGTACGTCCAGTCGCTCGTCGACCAGCTCCGGGCGAAGGCAGCCGGGACGCGGCTGCCACCGCCGCGGACGTTCGTGCAGGTCCTGGCGGACGAGATGGGCCGGGTCCGGGCGCTGGAGGATGCGGCGGACCGGCTCGACCTGCTCCAGATCATCGCGTCCGACCTCACCGGCGCGCGGACCGTCGAGGAGATCGCCGGCATCGTGGTGGACCGGGCCAGCGACTTCCTCGGCGCCGTGACGGGCCGCGTGCTGCTCCTCGAAGGGGACTCGCTGGTGTCGGTCGCCGCACGGGGCGGAACGGCCGCCGCCGCGGCGTACGACTCCGTGCCGCTGGCGGCCGACCTGCCCGGGCCGGTCGTCGTGCGCGAGCGCCGGGCCCTGGTGCTGCGGAGCAACGCGCACCTCGCGGAGCGCTTCCCCGCGCTCGCCGGGATCTACGACACCGACCGGAGCCTGCACGTCGCTCCGCTGGTGATCGGCGACCATGTGCTCGGTGTCCTGTCGATGAGCTTCCTCGTCGGCGGACGGCTCGACACGCAGACGCAGGCGACGTTCGTACGGGCGCTCGCGGACGCGCTGGCGCAGGCGGTCGAGCGCGCGCAGGCGATGGAGGCCGCGCAGGTCGCCGCCGAGCGGCTCGCCTTCCTGGCGGACGCCTCCGTCGCGCTCGGCGCGAGCCTGGACTACGACTCGACCGTCATCGCCGTCGCGGACCTGCTGGTCCCGCGGCTCGCGGACTGGTGCGCGGTGCAGGTCCGCGACGGCGGCACTCTCGTCACCGCAGGCCTCAAGCACGTCGACCCCGACAAGCTCGCGTGGGCCGATCGGATGCAGGGGCGCTACCCCGTGGACATGGACGCGCCCACTGGTGCGCCGAACGTCATCAGGACCGGCATCTCCGAGATGTACCCGGACCTGCCGCCCGAGCTGCTCGAGGCCAGCGCGCAGAGCCCGGAGCACCTGGCCGTCCTGCGCGGGCTCGGTCTGTCGAGCGCGCTCGTCGTGCCCCTCGCCGGCCGGGCCGGTGTGTTCGGCGCCATCACCCTCATCCATGCCGAGTCCGGCCGGCGCTACGGCGACACGGACCTCGCCTTCGCCGAGGACATCGCCCGTCGCGCGGCGCTCGCGCTCGAGACGGCCCGGATGTTCCGAGACCAGACCGGACGGCTCGCGGAGGTCACCCGCGTCGCCGAGGCCGCGCAGCTCGCCATCCTCGCGCCACCGCCGGACCGGATGGGCCAGGTCGCCCTCGCCGCCCGGTACGTCAGCGCCACCGCCGAGGCGCTCGTCGGCGGTGACCTCTACGAGGTCGTGCGTCGACCGGGCGCGGTCCGGCTCCTGATCGGTGACGTCCGGGGGAAGGGCCTCGCCGCCGTCCGCACCGCGACGATCGTCCTCGGGGAGTTCCGCGCCGCGGCCGCGGACCTCGACGACCTGGTGGCCGTCGCCAGGCAGCTCGACAGGCGAGTGCGCGAGTACCTCGCGGACGAGGACTTCGTCACGGCGTTGCTCGCCGAGATCCGCGACGACGGCACCTTCACCGTCGCTGTCTGCGGGCACCCGCCCGCGCTGCTCGCCTCAGGCGGACGGCTCTCGGTCGTCCTCGCCGAGCCGACGCTGCCCCTCGGACTGGGTGCCGACCCGAGCCCGGCCGTCGGGCGGCTCCGAGCGGGGGACCGGCTCCTGCTGATGACCGACGGCATCCTCGAGGCCCGGGGCCGGGACCGCGAGTTCGTCGAGCTGATGCGGCTCGTCGAGCCGCTCGCGGCCGACAGCGCACTCGGCGCCGCCCTCGACGGTGTCCTGGCTTCCCTTCGGGAAGCGGTCGGGACCGAGCTGGGGGACGACCTGGCGCTGCTCGTCGCTGAGTACCTCGGCGACTCGTGACGGGTCAGGGCCAGCACCGCAGGAGTACTGCGGACGGGCGGCGTGGGCGGGCCGTGCGGAGGGTGTTCGAGAGCCGTGAGCAGACCGCGCAGTGCAAGGTCGCGCGCCGGCTCGGCTCGGTGCGCAGCTCGTCCTCAACCCCGAGAGGCTGTGGCTCGGGCCGCGGTCGACGCCGGGCAGCGGCCCGGGACGTCCACAGATGACCGGCGCAGGACTGCCAAGCCGAAATGACAAGCCGTCGAGGTTGCGGAGTTCCACTGTCGAACATGCCCTCGAGTCACCAGGCGCCGTCTGTCAGGCCGCGACCTGCCCCGAGACCCGGACGACCTGGGTGTCGGTCACGTCGCCCAGCGACGCGGTGACCGTGGTGTTCCGGCTGACCGCTCCGGTCAAGCTGAAGGTGATGGTCTTGAGCGTGCCGTCGCACGTCACCGGCTCGACCGGACGGGTGTGCGAGAACACGGGCGTGACGTAGACCCACTCGGTGGTCGGCGCGTCCGCGGTGCCGCAGCGGACCTGCACGCTGACCGCGAACACGGGCTTGAACGCGCCCTTCATCTCGCCCTTCGTGACGCGCTGGAGCAGCACGCCGCCGTCGCTGTGGGCCTTGGTCGTGACGATGTCGAGGTAGGCGACCTCGACCGCCTGCGCCGGCGCCGCGACGCCGAGGACACAGGCTGCGGTCGCCAGGGCCACCAGGGTCTTCTCGAGCTTCACCGGGGACTCCTCACGTGTGGGGCGCCGCCTCCCTGACGGCAGGCGGTCGTCCTGCACAGAGACGTCCGGCAGCACCGTCGTACGCCGGAACGCGGTCGCGGCCTCTCACGCGCCGTCACCGGCCGACCTGGCGACCCGGCGACCTGGTGGCGCGAAAGACGATTGTGCATAGGCTGTTTCGTCAGCAAGGCTGCTGCCTCAGTCCCCCCGGTGGGGACCTGATGGACACCGTCGAAGCCCCCACCCGATGAGCACATCGTCGCGAGCGGCCAGGGTTCCTGCTCGAGCGTGTTCGAGCGCCGCTGGCACCCACTCGCTCGAAGGGACCTACCGCCACGCCGCCGTCGCCGTGACCGAGGTCGCCGGGGAGTTCAACGACCAGTTGTCAGCGGCCAACGGTCCGGACAGCACCATCGTCATGGCGGCG
>JAOPVV010000105.1 GCA_025966005.1 Frankiales bacterium | reverse complement strand
GGCGGCCCGCCGCCGGTGGTCGTGGCGCCGGCGGTGAGCGTCCGCCGGGCCGCCACGTCCCGCACACGATCGTCGGCCAGGGGCTGGCCGACGCGCTGTCGGTCTGCGTCACCAGCGCCTACGCCTTGGACGGTCACCAATGCGCCGCGGGTGCCGCTGAGGCCGGGTTTGACCTGAACTCGAGGAGCCCCTTAGTTTGGTGAGGTCACCCTAACCTCGTCCCAGGGAGCTCCCGTGCTGGCTAACGCCCTGATCGGTCTGCGCGAGGGGCTCGAGGCCTCGCTCATCGTCAGCATCCTGGTCGCCTACCTCGTCCGGACCGGCCGGCGGGACGCCCTGCCGAGGGTCTGGGCCGGTGTCGCCGCGGCCGTGGCCCTGAGCCTGGGCGCCGGCGCGGTCCTCACCTGGAGCTCGGCCTCGCTGTCGTTCGAGGCGCAGGAGCTGCTCGGCGGGACGCTGTCGATCGTCGCCGTCGGATTCGTGACGTGGATGGTCTTCTGGATGCGGCGGACCGCCCGGACGCTCAAGGGCGACCTGGAGGGCAAGGTCGAGGGTGCGCTGGGCGCCGGCGGCACCGCCCTGGTGGTCGTGGCGTTCCTGTCGGTCGCGCGGGAGGGCCTGGAGACCGCCCTGTTCCTGTGGGCCGCCACGCAGTCCGCCGGCAGCGGCCCCGTCCCGCTCACCGGCGCCCTGCTCGGCCTGCTGCTGGCCGTGGCCGTCGCCCGGCTGCTCTACACGCGCACCGTCCGGCTCGACCTCGGCCGGTTCTTCACCGTCACCGGCGCCCTGCTGGTCGTGGTCGCCGCGGGCGTGCTCGCGTACGGCGTGCACGACCTGCAGGAGGCGCGCTTCCTGCCCGGCCTGGCCTCACTGGCCTTCGACGTCAGCGACGTCGTCCCCCCGAGCAGCTGGTACGGCGCGCTGCTCAAGGGGACCGTCAACTTCAGCCCCGCAACCACCTGGCTGGAGGCCGCCGCGTGGCTGGCCTACCTGCTGCCGGTGGCGTACCTCTACGCACGCCGTCCCTCGGCCGCGCCCCGTCAGCTCCAGGAGTCCTAGGCCCGTGCGCACCACCACCCTGCTCGTCCTGCCCTGCGCCCTGCTCGCGCTGACCGCCTGCGGGAGCGAGGACGACACCCCCGCGGCGGCCGGCGGTCCCGTGGTCGTCACCGCCAGCGACGACGCGTGCGAGCTCGACCGGACCGAGCTGTCGGCCGGCCGCAACGTCTTCGCCATCGAGAACACGGGCTCGCAGGTCACCGAGGTCTACCTCTACGCCGCGGGCGACCGGATCGTGACGGAGAAGGAGAACATCGGCCCGGGCATCTCCTACGAGCTGACCACCCAGGTGCCCGAGGGCGAGTACGTCGTCGCCTGCAAGCCCGGCATGACCGGCGAGGGCATCCGCACGCCGATCACCGTGACCGGCGCGCTCGCCGAGGCCGACCCCGCCGAGACCGGGGCGGTCGAGGCCTACCGCGCGTACGTGCAGGCGCAGGCCGACGCGCTCGTGCCGCTGGTGCAGGGCTTCGCCGACGCCGTGAAGGCCGGCGACGTCGAGCGGGCCAAGGCGCTGTACGCGCCGTCGCGCGAGCCGTGGGAGGCCGTCGAGCCGGTGGCCGAGAGCTTCGGCGACCTCGACCCGAAGGTCGACCTGCGCGAGGCCGACCTCGAGCCGGGCGCCGAGTGGACCGGCTGGCACCGGCTCGAGAAGGCCCTGTGGGTCGACGGTTCCACGACCGGGCTCGACGCGGTCGCCGACCAGCTCGTCGCCGACATCACCGACCTGCAGGGACGCGTGCAGAACGCCGACCTGTCCGTCGCGTCGATCGGCAACGGCGCCAAGGAGCTGCTGGACGAGGTGGCGACCGGCAAGATCACCGGCGAGGAGGAGGCCTTCTCGCACACCGACCTGGTCGACGTCGACGCCAACGTGGTCGGTGCGTACAAGGCCCTGGAGGTGCTGCGCCCGCTCGTCACCGACACGGCGCTGCTGGCCCAGCTCGACGCCGCGTTCGCGGGCGTCGAGAAGGCGCTGGAGCCGTACGCCACCGCGACCGGCTACGTCTCCTACGACACGGTCGACGACGCCGGACGCCGCGAGCTGGCCCGCGTGGTCGACGCGCTCGCTGAGCCGCTGTCGCGGCTCAGCGCCGCCGCCACCGCATGACCCTGACCCGGCGCGGGCTGCTGGGGCTGGCCGGGGCGAGCGTCGCCGGGGTCGGCCTGGCCGCGGCCGGACCGCTGCTGGCCGAGGACCGCCAGCCCGCGCAGGTGGTGCCCTTCCACGGCGCGCACCAGGCCGGGATCACCACCGCCGTGCAGGGCCACCTGCACCTGGCCAGCTTTGACGTCACCGCGCCGGACCGGGCCTCGCTGGTCGCCCTGCTCGAGCGGTGGACCCGCGCTGCCGAGCGGCTGACCGCCGGCCTCGAGGTCGGCGAGGGCGCCGGCGGCGCGCCGCTCGCGCCACCCGACGACACCGGCGAGGCCGTGGGGCACGGCGCCTCCCGGCTGACGCTGACCTTCGGCGTCGGCCCGTCGCTGTTCGACGACCGGTTCGGCCTGGCCGACCGGCGGCCCGCCGCGCTCGCCGACCTGCCGGCGTTCGCCGGTGACGTCCTCGAGCCCGCCCGCTGCGGAGGCGATCTCGTGGTCCAGGCCTGCGCCGACGACCCGCAGGTTGCCGTCCACGCGATCCGCACCCTGTCGCGGCTGGCCGCCGGCGCCGCCGCCGTCCGCTGGGCCCAGCTCGGCTTCGGCCGGGCCTCGACCACCGACGCCGACGGGCCCACGCCGCGCAACCTGTTCGGCTTCAAGGACGGCACCGCCAACCTCACGGCCGACGACCGCGAGGGGCTCGACGAGCACGTGTGGGCCGGGGCGGACGACGGCTGGATGGCCGGCGGCTCCTACCTCGTCGCCCGGCGCATCCGGATGACCGTCGAGACGTGGGACCGCACCTCCCTGCAGGAGCAGGAGCAGGTGACCGGACGCACCAAGGCCGAGGGTGCGCCGCTCGGCGGGCGGCGCGAGCGCGACCAGCTCGACCCCACGAGCCTGCCGGCGACCGCGCACGTCCGGCTGGCGCACCCGTCGGCGCACGGCGGCGCGAAGATGCTGCGCCGCGGCTTCAACTTCGTCGACGGCAGCGACGGGCTCGGCCACCTCGACGCCGGCCTGCTGTTCCTGGTCTACCAGCGCGACCCGCGCCGGGCGTTCGTGCCGGTGCAGACCGCGCTGTCGCGCTCCGACGCGATGATGGAGTACCTGCGCCACACCGGCTCGTCGGTGTGGGCCGTGCCGCCGGGCGTGCGCCGCGGCGGCACGTGGGGCGAGACGCTGTTCGCCTGACCGCTACCAGCGGTGCGCGACGTCCACGACGACGCGCGGCGGTCCGGTGAGCAGCAGCACGCGGAACGGCAGGCGGGCGCGCACCCCGACGCCCAGCGTCGTCTGGCCCTCGAAGCTCCCGGCGTACGCCAGCTGGCGCAGCGTCGTGGAGCCCCGCACAGGGGCGAGCTCGTTCGGGTCGGCCGGCCGGTAGAGCAGCCGGCCCGTGTCGCTGTCGTAGGACGGCGAGCGGACGACCACCTGCAGGAAGGCGCCACCCCGCAGGGGGACGCGCTGCCCCGACCCGTCGCGGCGCACGGTCGCGACGTACCGGACGTCGACCTGCCCGGGGCGGTCGCCGAGCAGGTCGACGACGACCCGGTCGAAGCACGCGTGCCGGCCTGCACGCACGTCGCGCACCGTCCCGACCGCCGGTGTGCCGGCCGTCTCCGGCATCGACCCCCAGCCCCGCGGACAGGCGTCCGCGGCCCGCGCTCCTGCGCCGGCCGGGACCACCACGGCCGCCACTCCCACTCCCAGTGCCACCAGCGCTCGTGCGATGCCCTTCATGGCTCCTCCTCTCGTCCTCGAGGCTGGTCGCTGCACCCGCGGGGCGACAGCCACCCCAGGGGTGGAGCGCACTCCACCTCCGCGTCGACGGAGCCGTTGACGCAGGGCCGCCGGCGGCGCACAGTCCGTGCAGGAGGCACGATGGCCGACCCGGGCGCGACGGCGACGGCCGGTCCGCGTCCGGAGCCGTGGCTGTCGTCGTGGGGCGACCGGGCCGAGCAGCGGCGGTGGCCGCTGGCCCGGGACGTCGTCGTCGTCGGCCGCTCCCCGGACGCCGACGTCGTGGTCGAGGGCGACCCGCTCGTGTCGCGCGTGCACGCCCGGCTGGAGCTCGTCGGCGGCCGCTGGACGCTGGTCGACGACGGGCTCTCGCGCAACGGCACGTGGGTCGGCGGCCAGCGGGTGCGCGGCCGGGTGACGCTGCACGACCGCGACGCCGTGCGCGTCGGCGCGACCGTGCTGGTCTTCTGCGCCTGCGAGCAGGACGACGGGCCGCCCACGCTGGCGGGGGAGCCCCTGCTGCCGGCCGCACAGCTCACGCCGGCCCAGCTCGGTGTCGTCCGGGCGCTGTGCCGCCCGTACGGCTCGGGGGAGGGCGTGCCCGCGACCAACGCCCAGATCGCCGCCGAGCTGTGCCTGTCGGTGGACGCCGTCAAGACGCACCTGCGCGAGATCGCCCACCGCCTCGGCCTGGAGCACCTGCCGCAGAACGAGAAGCGGCTGCGCACCGCCCAGACGGCCCTCCGGCTCGGCCTGGCACCCGCGTCGTGAGCGTCACGCGGGGCACACTGGGCGTCGTCGGGGGGCAGGCGGAGGAGAGCACGGTGCCGGAGTCGGTCGCAGCGGTCCTGGAGCCCAAGTGGTGGGGCGCCCACCTGCGGGAGGTGCGGTGGCAGGCCGAGCTGGCCCGGCTGCTGGCCGACCCCGTCTGGCGCGGCGTCGGGCTGCCCCGCGGTGACGGCGGCCCGGTCCTGCTGATACCGGGCTTCCTGGCCGGCGACCAGTCCCTGTCGGTGATGGCCTCCTGGCTGCGCCGGCTGGGCCATGCGCCGCGCCGCGCCGGCATCTCGTTCAACGTCGCCTGCTCCGACACGGCCGTCGACCGGCTCGAGCGGGTCCTGCACCACGCCCACCTGCGCAGCGGGCGCAAGGTCGCGATCGTGGGTCACAGCCGCGGCGGGCACTTCGCCAAGGCGCTCGCCTCCCGCTGCCCCGACCAGGTCTCCCGGGTCATCTCCATGGGCTCGGGCCTCGACGACCCGTTCGACATCTCCGAGGTGACCCGGCTCGCCGTGGCGGGCGTGCGCCGCGGCATCCACCGCCGCGACCCGGTGCGCGCGCAGAAGGGCTGCTTCACGCACGCCTGCGTCTGCCGGTACGGCGCCGACTTCCGCGCCCCGTTCCCCGAGTCGGTGCCGCTGACGTCGCTGTACTCCAAGGGCGACGGCGTCGTCCGGTGGCGGTCCTGCGTCGTGCCGTACGCCCGCTGCGTCGAGGTCACCGGCAGCCACGTCGGCCTCGCCTTCAACCGCCACGCCTACCGCGAGATCGCCCGCACCCTGGCGCCGACGCCGTGATCGTCGCCGTCATCGGGGCCGGGACGATCGGGCTGTCGTGGGCCACGCTGTTCTCCGCGCACGGCTGGCAGGTGCGGGTCCAGGACCCGCGGGCCGACCTCGAGGAGACGGTCGACGAGGCGGTGCGCCAGTTCGCCGCCAGCCTGTCGGCCGACGCCGACGACCTGCTCTCGCGGATCGTGCTGCTCCCCGACCTCGAGACGGCCGTGGCCGGCGTCGACGTCGTGCAGGAGAACGGCCCCGAGGTGCTCACCCTCAAGCAGGATCTGTTCGCCCGGGTCGAGGCAGCCGTCCCGCGCTCCGCGCTGCTGCTGTCGTCGACGTCCGGCCTGATGCCCAGCGACATGTCCGCGCAGATGCAGGACCCCGGCCGGCTGCTCGTGGGGCACCCGTTCAACCCGCCGCACGTCGTGCCGCTGGTGGAGGTGGTCCCCGGTCCGCTGACGCCGCCCGAGACGGCGCAGGCCGCGGTCGACCTCTACCGCTCGCTCGGCAAGGTCGCGGTCGTGCTGCACAAGGAGATCGGCGGCTTCGTCGCGAACCGGCTGCAGTCGGCGCTGTTCCGCGAGAGCGTCCACCTGGTGCTGTCCGGTGTCGTCACGCCCGAGGAGCTCGACCGGGTCGTCACCGAGTCGGTCGGCGTCCGCTGGGCCACGGCCGGCCCGTTCGAGAGCTACCACCTCGGCGGGGGGCCGGCAGGTATCCGGCACCTGCTCGAGCACCTCGGTCCTGGCATGGTGCGCCGCTGGAAGGACCTCGGTCAGCCCGAGCTGACGTCCGAGGTGGTCGAGCTGCTGAGCAGCGCGACCGAGCAGCGCTTCGCCGGTCAGGACTACGCCGCGCGCACCGAGGCGCGCGACAGGGCGCAGCTGGCCGTCCTGGCAGCACGCGAGCAGGCACGCCGGGAGGCGGACGGCACCTGACCCGCACGACCGGTGGGAGGACGCATGTGGTGGTCGGCGCTGACCGGCAGGCTCGAGCAGGCCAAGGCCCTCGACCCGGTCGTCGAACGGGTGGCCGGGGTGGTCGCCACGGTCCTGCCGCGCGGTCCGGTCAAGGACGCCCTGCACGGCACCTGGCTCGGCCACGCGCTGCACCCCATGCTGGTGGCGGGGCCCATCGGGCTGTGGTCCGGGGCGGTGCTGCTCGACCTCACGGCGGGCGAGCAGGGCCGCGACTCCGCCCGCCGGCTCGTCGGCGCCGGGGTGCTGGCCGTCGCGCCGACGGCGGCCTCCGGGTGGGCTGACTGGTCCGAGCTGGGCCTGGCCAAGCGGCCCAAGCGGGTCGGCCTGGTGCACGCGGCCGCCAACCTCACGACCACGGTGCTGTACGCCGGCAGCTGGCTGGCCCGTCGCCGCGGCGACGACCGCCGGGGCCGGGCGCTGGCGCTGGCCGGGGTCGGCGGCCTGGCCATCGGCGGCTACCTCGGCGGGCACCTGGCGTACGCCGAGGCGGTCGGGGTCAGCCGCACCGCCGACGAACCGCCGGGACCGCGCGAGTGGACCGACGTCGCCGCTGCCGTCGACCTCGCCGAGGGCGGGCTGCTGCGGGTCGACGTCGGCTCCCGCGCCGTGCTGCTGTCGCGGGTGGGCGGCGTGGTCGGGGCCGTCGGCGCGACCTGCAGCCACTGGGGCGGCCCGCTCGAGCAGGGCGCCGTGCAGGACGGCTGCGTGGAGTGCCCGTGGCACGGCAGCCGCTTCCGGCTGACGGACGGCGGCGTCGAGCGCGGTCCGGCGACGAACGCGCAGCGCGCGTACGACGTCCGCACCGTCGCCGGGCGGCTCCAGGTCAAGGGCCGGTGATCGCGGGCCGGCTGGCGGTGCAGCCGCTCGCCGGACCGCCCGCCACGACGGTCGAGCAGGTCGTCGACCGGCTGCTGGCCGTGCAGGCGCAGGACCCGCGCGGCGCCCGGCTGGCCGTCCGGGTCCGCGACGGACGTCGACGCCGCGCTCACCGAGCACCGGTCGGTCGTCGTGTCGTGGCTGAACAGGGGCACGCTGCACCTGGTCCGGGCGCAGGACTGGTGGTGGCTGCACCCTCTGACGACTCCGCAGCTGTCGGCCGGCAGCGCCCGACGGCTGGCCCAGGAGGGCGTGTCGCCGGGGCAGGCCGACCGGGGCGCCGACGTGGCGCAGGCCGTGGCGGACGGGCCGCAGACCCGCGACGCCCTGCGCGCG
>JAOPVV010000082.1 GCA_025966005.1 Frankiales bacterium | reverse complement strand
CGGACGTCGACGCGTTCGTCGACCGGACGATCTGCAGGGCGGGGCTCGGCATGGCCGTCGCCGAGCGGAGCCCCGGCGACGGCGCCCTGCCGCTGCCCGGGCTGGTGCGCGCGCTGGACGGGCTGCGGCCCTAGGAGGAGGAGTGCACCGCCTTGGCGGCCTTGGCCGCCTTGCGCTTCGCGTGGCGGGACAGCCGGCCGGCGGCGTGCGGCAGGGACTCGCGGCCACCGGTGTCGGCGGCGGTCATCAGCAGACCGCCGATCAGGCTGAGGTTCTTGACGAACTGCACCTGCTGCGCCGACCGAGCCGCTCGGTCGGTCTCGGCCCAGAAGGGGTGGCCCACCCACGTCGTCGGCACCATCGAGCCGGCCAGCACCAGCGAGCTCAGCCGCGGCAGCCGGCCGGTCGCGAGCGCCAGCCCCGCGACGACCATGGCGGTGGCGTTGGCTCGCACCAGCTTGTCCGGCTCGGTCAGCCCGGCGGCGCGCACCTTCTCCACGCGTGGGCCGGGGGTCCTCAACGTCGAGATGCCGCCGAGGACGTACGTCCCGGCGAGCAGCGGGCGGGCGAGGGCGCGGACGGGGCTCATGCGGCGTCTCCTTCGGCTCGGTCGGCGAGCGCTGCGCGCAACGCCTCGACGTCCAGCTCGGGCCGGGGCCACTGCAGGTCCAGCCCGCACAGCGTCTCGAGCAGCAGGTGCGCGAGGCCCCAGCTGCGATACCACTTCCGGTCGGCCGGCAGCACGTGCCACGGCGCGACGTCGGTCGAGCAGCGCTCGAGGACGGTCTCGTACGCCGACGAGTAGGCGTGCCAGTGCCGGCGCTCGTCGACGTCGCCCGGGTTGAACTTCCAGTGCTTGGTCGGGTCGTCGAGCCGGGCCAGCAGGCGCTCGCGCTGCTCGCCCGGGCTGAGGTGCAGCATCACCTTGAGCATCGTCACGCCCTGCTCGGCCAGCTCGCACTCCCAGGCGTTGATCCGGTCGTACCGGGTCTGCCACTCCTGCGGCGGCACGAGGTCGTGCACGCGGACGACGAGGACGTCCTCGTAGTGGCTGCGGTCGAACATCCCGAGGTAGCCGGGCGCGGGCAGGTCGCGGTCGAAGCGCCAGAGGAAGTCGTGCGACAGCTCCTGCTCGGTGGGCTTGCCGAACCCGTGGATGCGCAGGCCCGCGGGGTTCATCAGGCCGGCGACGTGCTTGATCGCTCCACCCTTGCCGGAGGTGTCCATGCCCTGCAGGACGACCAGCAGCCGCCGGTGTCCGCCCGTGCGGCCCTCGGCGTAGAGCTGCTTCTGCAGCTCGGCGAGCCGCTCGCCGACCTCGGCGACAGCCTCCCGGGCCGCGGTCTTGCCGCCGTCGTGGCCGGGGGTCGAGCGGGGGTCGACGTCGACGAGGCTGACGGGGCCGCTGCCGGGACGGACCCGGAGCAGGTCACCGACCGGGCGGGCCACGTCAGGCGCCCGCGGTGGCGGAGGGCGAGGCGGCGGGCGACGCAGGGGACGGCGACGGGGCCGGGGCCAGGGTCGAGGCCGGGGTCGGGCTCCCGGACGGAGCGGCGGACGGCTGGGGGATGGCTGCCCGGATCGCCGCGAGCAGTGGTGCGCCGTCGCGGACCGTGGCCGCCGGCGGGGCGGCGACCACGACGGCCGAGCCGAAGTCGAACAGCTCGAGCACGGTCCGCGAGGTCAGCGGGTCGCCGCCCGTCTGGGCGCCGCCGGGCAGCTCGAGCACCTGCTCGAAGCGCACGAGGCGGCCCTGGTCGTCGAGGTAGGCGTCGAACGGCACCGTCTCGAGCGAGGTCGCCCCCAGGCTGGAGCGCAGGACCGTCTTGGCCGCGCCCTGCGCCTGGTCGATGGCGTCGCTGACGTCGTACTCGCCCCGGTAGTGGGTCGTCGGGACGCCGCGGACGTCCTGCGTGCCGACCTCCTCGACCTCGTCGACGATCTGCAGCGCGGTCAGCGAGGCCGTCGGGTCGGCGCTGTTGCCGAGCGACGTGCCGGCGACCTCGGCGACCTTGAGCCGGTAGAAGACGCCGGGCATCTGCGGCAGCGTCAGGTAGAGGTCGGGGCCGATGATGCGCTGCTCGATCGTGCCGCCGCCCGCCGCCGTGCCGTCCGCCCCGGGGACCTCGAAGACGAGTTGGCCGGAGCGCGTGTCGTAGTCGTAGGAGCCCTCCCCGGCGAGGGTGACGTCCTGCCCGCCGATGGCGGTGGTGCTGGTGAGCGAGAACTTCGACGACCCGGTCAGCACCGTGTCGGTGGCGGCGGTGCGGACCAGCGCCGCGGCCTCCGGACCCGCGGGCGAGGCCTCGGTCTGGTCGTCGCCGTCGCCGCCGCAGGCGGTCAGCGACAGCACGGCGAGCACGGGCAGGACGAGCAGTCGGGAGCGCAGCACGCCGCCATCCTCCCATCCGCGAGCCTGCCGCCCGGTCCAGGCGCTCAGCCTGCGGCGAGCAGCAGCACCCCCAGCAGGGCGGTCGCCACCCCGACCTGCTGGCGCCGGGCGAGCCGCTCGCCGAGCACGACGACGGCGAGGCCGACGGTCACCACCGGGTTGAGCGTCGCGAGCACGCTGACGACGCTGACCAGCCCGCTGCCGGTCGCCACGCCGTACGACACCGTGCCGACGAGCAGCAGCGCGCCGGGCAGCGCCACCTTCGGCAGCGCGCGCAGGGGGACCCGCACCGACGTGCGCAGGACGCCCAGCACCAGGACCGTGCCCACCAGCAGCGCGACCCGGCTGGTCAGCACCGCGGTCGCCGCGCCGTCCTGGGACGCCTCGGCGAACAGCGTGAGGAAGGCGCCGAACGTGATCGCCGCGAGCACCGCCACGCCGATGCCGGACGGTCCGGTCCGCGCCGGGCTGCCGGCCGCCGGCGCCGCCCGC
>JAOPVV010000059.1 GCA_025966005.1 Frankiales bacterium | reverse complement strand
ACCCGGTCGCCGACCCCGTCGGGCCCGGGCGCGTGGCGCTGTACTTCGTGCGCGACGGCCGCGCGGCGCTGACGATCCGGCCGGTCCAGCGCTCGCAGCCGCTGCCGGAGCTGCTCGACCTGCTGCTGGCCGGGCCGAGCCCCGCCGAGCTGGCCGCCGGCACGTCGACGCTCATCCCGGCCAGCATCACCGTCGAGGACGTCAGCGTGACCGGAGGAACCGGCGTCATCACGCTCGGCGGCCCCGAGGACCAGGTGAAGAGCGCGCCGCCGCTGGCCTTCGCCCAGCTCGTCGCGACGCTCACCACCCCGGGGCGCCTGGACGGCGTGCGCTTCCGGCTCGGCGACGCCGACCTCGACGTCCCCCGCGGTGACAGCTCGCTGTCGCAGCAGCCGCTGGACCAGGACGACTACGCCGAGCTGCTGGTCGAGCCCACCCCGTCGCCGGGCCCGTCGTGACCCGCCGTACCGGCTCCGTCCCGCGTAGCGTCGGCACCGTGCCTGCCCCCACCCCTGCTCCCGTCCTGCTCGGCCGCCTCGACCCGCCGGACGTCGCTGCGGTGCACGCGCTCGTCGAGCAGGTCACCGCGGCCGACGGGACCCCACCGCTGTCGGAGCACGTCCTGCTGCACCTGCCGCACGGCGGCGACGAGCAGGTCCGCAACCTGCTGGTGCGGGAGGGCGGGGACGTCGTGGCGTACGCGCACCTCGACGTCACCGACGAGGTCGAGGGCTCCAGCGCCGAGCTCGCCGTCGTCCCGCACGCCCGCGGACGCGGGCTCGGGCGGAGGCTGGTCGAGGAGCTGCTGCGCCATAGCCCGGACGGACGGCTCCGGCTGTGGGCCCACGGCGACTCCCCCGCGGCGGCGAGGATGGCTGCGGCGGAGGGCTTCCGGCGCAGCCGGGTGCTGTTCCAGATGCGCCGGCCGCTCACCGGGGAGCCGCTGCCGGAGGTGCGGCTGCCCGAGGGCGTCACGGTCCGCACCTTCGAGGTCGGACGCGACGAGCAGGCCTGGACCGAGCTGAACAACCTGGCGTTCGCCGACCACCCGGACCAGGGCGGCTGGGGGATCGAGGAGGTCGAGCTGCGGGAGAAGGAGCCGTGGTTCGACCCGAAGGGCTTCTTCCTCGCCGAGCGCGGCGGCGCCCTGGTCGGCTCGCACTGGACCAAGGTGCACGGCGGGCACGGCGGCGACGAGCCGCACGAGCACCCCCCCGTCGAGGGGGACGGCGAGGGCGGGACGGCCCACCCGGAGCACGAGCACCACGACCACCCGCCGATCGGTGAGGTCTACATCGTGGCCGTGCACCCGTCCGAGCAGGGTCGCGGGCTCGGCCCGGCGCTGACCCTGCTGGGCCTGCACAGCCTGCAGGAGCGCGGCCTGTCGAGCGTCCTGCTCTACGTCGACGAGTCCAACAGCGCCGCGGTGCGCGTCTACGAGCGGCTGGGCTTCACCCGGCACGCGGTCGACGTCATGTACAGCCGGGGCTGAGCCCCACCAGGCGCTCCGAGCCGTTCACCGGGCGTTCACCGACGGCGCCCGGACCGTCCACCTGGCCTGCCTATCGTCCTCGTCGAAGCGCCGATCGGCACGGTCGCGCTCCCGACCTGGAAGGACCCCCGTGAAGCTGTCGCGGACCGCCCGCCTCACAGGCCTCGCCCTCAGCAGCACCCTGCTCCTCGCCGCCTGCGGCACCGACGAGCAGCGCCCGGTCGCCAGCGCCGAGGACACCGTCGACTCCGGCATCACCTGCGCCGAGGGGGGCCTCACGGCCGCCGGCTCGAGCGCCCAGAAGAACGCCGTCGACGAGTGGGTCAAGGCCTACCAGGGTGCCTGCCCCGGCGCGACGATCAACTACCAGTCCGCGGGCTCCGGCGCGGGGATCGAGCAGTTCATCGCCGGCACCACCGCCTTCGCCGGCTCCGACTCGGCCCTCAAGGACGACGAGGTCGCGCAGGCCGCCGCCCGCTGCAAGACCGGCCCGGCGATCAACCTGCCGATGGTCATCGGCCCCGTCGCGATCGCCTACAACCTCGACGGCGTGGACGAGCTGGTCCTCGACGCCCCGGCTCTCGCCAAGATCTTCAGCGGCAGGATCACGACGTGGGACGACGCGGCCCTCCAGGCGCTCAACCCCGACGCGAGCCTGCCGAGCAGCCGCATCCAGCCGTTCGTGCGGTCCGACGAGTCGGGCACCTCGGACAACGTCCAGAAGTACCTCGAGGCGGCCGCGCCGGCCGAGTGGACCTTCGGCGACGGCAAGAAGTTCAACGGCCCGGGCAACCAGAGCGCCGCCAAGTCCGACGGCGTGACGCAGGCCGTCATCTCGACCCCGGGCGCCGTCACCTACGTCGAGGGCTCGTTCGCCGAGAACGCCGGCCTGTCCGTGGCGAAGATCTCCACCGGCGCCAGCGAGCCGGTCGAGCTGACCGGCGAGACCGCCGGTGAGGCCGTCGAGGCGGCGACCGTGACCGGCACCGGCAACGACCTGTCGCTCAAGCTCGACTACGCCACCAAGGACGAGGGCGCCTACCCGATCGTCCTGGTCACCTACGAGATCGTCTGCGAGAAGGGCACTCCCGCCGACCAGCTCGAGCTGCTCACGAGCTTCCTCAGCTTCACCTCCAGCGACGAGGGCCAGGACCTGCTCGAGGACGTCGGCTACGCGCCGCTGCCGTCGTCGATCCGCAAGAAGGTCGAGGCCGCGGTGGCCGTCCTGTCCTGACCCGCACCCGTCCGTCCGCCCGCCCCGCAGCCGCCCCCGCGGCTGCGGGGCGTCCGTACGCTCTCCGGCGACAGGAGGCCGCATGAGCTCGCTGAGCACGACCCCGCCCCCGTCCGTCTCTCCCGACGGTCGGGCCGGGACGCTGCCCCGCACCGGCGGGCGGTCCTCCGAGCGCCGGGGCGACCGGGTGTTCCGCGGCCTGTCCCTCGGCGCCGGGCTGTCGCTGCTCGGGATCATCGTGGCGATCGCGGTCTTCCTCGTCGTGCAGGCCGTGCCCGCCCTGCGCGACAACACGGCGTCCTTCCTCACCGACACCGTCTGGGACCCGAACGCCGCGAGCCCGGCCTTCGGCATCGTCGCGCTGGCGTTCGGCACCGTGCTGTCGAGCCTGCTGGCGCTGGCGATGGCCCTGCCCGTCGCGCTGGGGGTCGCGCTGTTCATCAGCCACTACGCACCGCGCCGCCTGGCCGGCCCGCTCGGCTACGTCGTCGACCTGCTCGCCGCGGTGCCCAGCGTCGTCTACGGGCTCTGGGGGATCTTCTTCCTCAACGACAAGGTCATCGACACGTCCGCCTTCCTCGCCGAGCACGTCGGCTGGTTCCCGCTGTTCGGCGCGGACGGCATCTACGGCCGGTCGGTCTTTCTGGCCAGCATCGTGCTGGCGATCATGATCCTGCCGATCATCGCGTCGCTGTCGCGCGAGGTGTTCCTGCAGGTGCCGACCTCGCAGCAGGAGGCGGCCCTCGCGCTGGGCGCGACCCGCTGGGAGATGATCCGCACCGCCGTGCTGCCCTTCGGCAAGCCCGGCGTGATCGGGGCGACGATGCTCGGGCTCGGCCGCGCGCTCGGCGAGACGATCGCGGTGGCGATCGTGCTGTCACCGGCCTTCGTCGTCAGCCTCGACATCCTCACCCCCAACAGCGGCAACACCATCGCCGCGAACATCGCGCTGGGCTTCGCCGAGGCCAGCTCGACCGGGCGCGGCGCGCTCATCGCGTCCGGCCTCGTGCTGTTCGCGATCACGCTGGTCGTGAACGTGCTCGCCCGCGCGATCATCCACCGGCGACGGGAGTTCACGGCATGACCTCGGTCCGCACGCCGGTCATCGGCGGGCTGCAGCAGGCCGCGCTGCCCCGTCGCGCCGTGGCCGGCCTGGCCGCGGCCGTCGTCGCCGTCACCGCGCTGCTGTTCTCGGTCACCGACCTGCAGGGGACGGCCGGCTTCGTCGTCGTCGCGACCCTGCTCCACCTGGCCGCCCAGACGGTCCTGTCGCGGGTCGTCGAGGGCCCCCGCCGGGCCGCCGACCGGCTCGTGACGACCGCGGTGGTGGCGGCGTTCCTGCTGGCCCTGGCGCCGCTGGTCAGCGTGCTGCTCTACACGCTGCAGAACGGGCTGGAGCGGTTCGACTGGGACTTCTTCTACCGGTCGCTGCGCAGCATCGGCGCCCGCGACGCCGGCGGCGGTGCCAACCACGCCATCGTCGGCACGCTGCAGCAGGTGGGCCTGGCCACCCTGATGTCGGTGCCGCTGGGCCTTCTCGTCGCCGTCTACGTCGTGGAGTACGGACGCGGCCGGCTCGCCGCGACGATCCGGTTCTTCGTCGACGTCATGACCGGCATCCCGTCGATCGTGGCGGGCCTGTTCGTGCTGTCGTTCTGGATCCTCGGGCTCGGCTTCGGCTACTCGGGCTTCGCCGCGGCGCTGGCCCTCACCGTGCTCATGCTGCCGGTGATCGTCCGCAGCGCCGAGGAGATGCTCAAGCTGGTGCCGAACGACCTGCGCGAGGCCAGCCTGGCACTGGGCGTCCCCCGCTGGAAGACGGTCGTGCGGATCGTCCTGCCGACCGCGCTGCCCGGCATCGTCACCGGCGTGATGTTGGCCGTGGCCCGCGTCATGGGCGAGACCGCGCCGGTGCTGCTCACCGCCTTCGGCGCCGCGTCCATCGTCCGCACCCCCTTCGACGGTCCGCAGTCCTCGCTGCCGCTGTTCATCTACCAGGAGGCGGCGAGCCCTCAGCAGACCGCGATCGACCGGGCCTGGACGGCCGCGCTCACGCTCATCCTCGTCATCATGGTGCTCAACCTGCTCGCCAGGCTGATCACCCGCCGAAGCAAGATCGGACGGTAGGACCCCAGTGGCCAAGCGCATCGAGTCGATCGGCCTGGACGCCTACTACGGCGCCTTCAAGGCCATCGAGGACGTCAACGTCGTCATCGAGCCCAAGACGATCACCGCCCTGATCGGGCCGTCCGGCTGCGGCAAGTCGACGTTCCTGCGGACCCTGAACCGGATGCACGAGGTGGTGCCCGGCGCCCGCGTCACCGGGCGGCTCCTGCTCGACGACGAGGACGTCTACGGCCCCGGCGTCGACGCGACCGGCGTCCGGCGCACGATCGGCATGGTCTTCCAGCGGCCGAACCCGTTCCCGACCATGTCGATCTACGACAACGTCGCGGCCGGCCTGCGCCTGAACGGCGTGAAGGGCAAGAAGGTGCTGGACGAGGCCGTCGAGCGCTCGCTCAAGGGCGCCAACCTGTGGAACGAGGTCAAGGACCGGCTCCCGAAGCCGGGCGCCGGCCTGTCGGGCGGGCAGCAGCAGCGCCTGTGCATCGCGCGCGCCATCGCCGTCGAGCCGCAGGTGCTGCTGATGGACGAGCCCTGCTCGGCGCTCGACCCCATCTCGACGCTGGCTATCGAGGACCTGATGACCGAGCTCAAGGACCGCTTCACCATCGTCATCGTCACGCACAACATGCAGCAGGCGGCGCGCGTGTCGGACCGCACCGGCTTCTTCACCATCGAAGCCACCGGCGAGCCCGGCCGGCTCGTCGAGATCGACGACACCCAGAAGATCTTCACCAACCCCGGCGAGAAGCGCACCGAGGACTACATCACCGGCCGCTTCGGCTGAACCGACCTCCGTCGCCCGGGGCGCGGAGGTGAGGTCGCCGACGAGCGGGGACGTCCTCCGGCATGAGCACCGGGGCCCTCGAGGTCGAGCGCAAGTACGACGTCGACGAGACCGCGCAGGTGCCGCCGCTGTCGGGCGTCGTCGACGGCGCCGTCGTCGGTCCCGTGGTGGAGCACCTGCTGGTGGCGACCTACCTGGACACCCCCGACCTGCGGCTGCGGTCGCGGGGCACCACCCTGCGGCACCGCGCGGGCGGCACGGACGCGGGCTGGCACCTCAAGCTGCCGGCGGCCGGCGGCCGGCTCGAGCTGGGCTGCCCCGGCGACGACCCGGCCGCCCCGGTCCCGGCCGAGCTGCAGGCGCTGGTCCGCTCCGTCGTCCGCGACCGTCCGCTGGCTCCGGTCGCCGAGCTGCGCACGACGCGGGTCGTCCACCCCGTGCGCGGTGCCGACGGCAGGGTCCTGGTCGAGGTCGTCGACGACCACGTCGAGGCCCGCCTGCTGGGTCCCGACGACGTCGCGCCGATGGCCTGGCGCGAGTGGGAGGCCGAGCTGGTCACCGGCGACGAGGCGGCGCTCGACGCCGTCGCGGCCCGGCTGCAGGCGGCCGGGGCGGTGCCCTCGGGGTCGAGCTCGAAGGTCGGCCGGGTCCTCGGCCGGCACCCGGCGGCCAGCGCCGAGCCATGGTGGTCGCCCGCACCCGCGCTGCCGCGCCGGCCCACCGCAGGGCAGGTGCTGACGGCGCACCTGGCCGCGCAGGTCGACGAGCTCCTGCTTCGCGACCCGCAGGTGCGCCGTGACGAGCCGGACGCGGTGCACCGGATGCGCGTCGCCTGCCGACGCCTGCGCAGCGCGCTGAGCACCTTCGGTCCGCTGCTCGACCGGACGCGCACCGACCCGCTGCGCGACGAGCTGCGCCGGCTGGCCGCCGAGCTCGGCGCCGCCCGCGACGTCGAGGTGCTGCACGAGCGGCTCCGGGCCCTGCTGGCCGACGAGCCGCCGGAGCTGCTGCTCGGACCCGTCCGGCAGACCGTCGACGACCTGCTGCGCCGCCGCTACCGCGAGGCGCACGCCCGTGCCGTCGAGGCGCTGGACGGCGACCGCCACCTGGCGCTGCTCGACGCCCTCGACGCCCTGGTCGCCGACCCTCCGCTGCGGAGACGGGCAGCCCGGCCCGCGCCGGATGTGCTGCCGACGCTGGTGCGCCGCCAGCACGCCCGGCTCCGGCACCGCCTCGAGCAGGCCGACCGGCTCGCCGGGAGCGAGCAGGACGTCGTCCTGCACGAGGCCCGCAAGCTGGCCAAGCGGCTGCGCTACGCCTGCGAGGCGGTCGAGCCGGTCGCCGGGGCGGCCGCGCGCCGGCTCGCCCAGGACGCGACCGCGCTGCAGGACGCGCTCGGCGAGCACCAGGACAGCGTGGTGACCCGCGACGTGCTGCGCGAGCTCGGGGCGGTGTCGAGCCGGGCGGGGCGCAACGGCTTCACCTTCGGCCGGCTGCACGGGCTGGAGCAGGCCCGGGCCGAGGCGTCCCAGGACCGCTGGCGCGACTCGGCGCGGGAGGTGCTGCGCCCCCGGCGGGTGCGCCGGCTGGGCTGACGACCTGACCGTCACCCGGAGGTCACGTGCTGTTGCGACGACCGACGCCGGCCGGTCGCGGGCGGCTGGTGCCGTAGGGCTCCCCGAGCGAGGAGCCCGCCGTGAGACGTCCCTGCGCTTTCCCGGTCGTCCCGTGCCCGTCCGCCGGCACGCCGACGACGACCGCACCGCTGCTCGTCGGCCACCGCGGCGCCTCCGGCTACCGCCCGGAGCACACGCTGGCGTCGTACGAGCTGGCTGTCCGCCAGGGCGCGGACGTCATCGAGCCGGACCTCGTCTCGACACGCGACGGGGTGCTGGTCGCCCGCCACGAGAACGAGATCAGCGGGACGACGGACGTGGCGCTGCGTCCGGAGCTCGCGTCGCGCAGGGCCACGAAGCTCGTCGACGGCCAGGAGGTCACGGGCTGGTTCACCGAGGACCTCACCCTCGCCGAGCTGCGGACGCTGCGCGCCCGGGAGCGGCTGCCGCTGGTGCGCCGGCGGAGCACGGCGATGGACGGGCGCTACGTCGTGCCGACGTTCGACGAGGTGCTCGACCTGGCCCTGCGGGCGAGCCGGGAGACCGGGCGCACCATCGGCGTCGCGCCGGAGACCAAGCACCCCACCTACTTCGACTCGATCGGGCTCAGCCTCGAGGAGCCCCTGCTGGCCTCGCTCCGGGCGAAGGGCCTCGACCGGGCGGGGAGCGCGGTCTACGTCCAGTCGTTCGAGCAGGCCAACCTGCGCGAGCTGCGCGTGCTCGGCGCGCAGGTCCACCTGGTGCAGCTGACGAGCGCGGGGCCGACCGCGCGGCCGTACGACCACGTCGTCGCCGGCGACCCGCGGACCTACGCGCAGATGACCACCGCCGCGGGCCTGCGGGAGGTCGCAACCTACGCCGACGTGCTCGGCCCCGACCGGTCCCAGGTGCTGCCGCGCGGGAGCACCGGCGCGACGGGAGCGCCGACGCGGCTGGTGGCCGACGCGCACGACGCCGGCCTGCGGGTCGTGCCGTACACGGTCCGCGCGGAGAACCGCTTCCTCCCCGCCCAGCACCGACGCGGCACCGACCCCGACGCCTACGGCGACGTCTCCGGCGAGCTGGGTGAGCTGTTCGACGCCGGGATCGACGGCGTCTTCGTCGACCAGCCCGACCTCGCCCGGGCGTCCCGCGACGGCGCCTCGCGCTAGAGGATCACCAGCCTCGCGAGCTCGTAGAAGCCCGCGGCCACCAGCGCCGCCGCGGGGATGGTCAGCAGCCACGCCGTCACGATCGTCCGGGCCACGCCCCAGCGCACGGCCGACAGCCGCCGGGTCGCGCCGACACCCATGATCGCGGACGTGATGGTGTGGGTCGTGCTGACCGGCACCTGGTAGACGAACGCGGTCGTGTACAGCACCCCGGCCGCCGTCGTCTCGGCGGCGAAGCCGCGCGGCGGGTCGAGCTCGATGATCCGCCGGCCGAGGGTGCGCATGATGCGCCAGCCGCCGGCGTACGTCCCCAGGCTGATCGCCAGCGCCGCGCTCAGCTTCACCCAGAGCGGGACGTCGAAGTCGTCCTGGCTGCCGTAGGTGACCAGCGCGAGGACGATGACGCCCATCGTCTTCTGCGCGTCCTGCAGCCCGTGGCCGAAGGCCATCGCGGCGGCCGAGGCGATCTGCGCCTTACGGAAGCCGCGGCTGACGCGGGCCGGGTGGCGACGGCGGAAGCCCCACAGGATCGCGAGCATCAGCAGGCAGGCGATGCCTAAGCCGATCAGCGGCGACAGCACCATCGGGATCACGACCTTGTCGAGGACGCCCGTCCACTTCACGTCCGTGGAGGCGGCGAGCGCCGCGCCGACCAGGCCGCCGACGAGGGCGTGCGTCGAGGATGACGGCAGCCCGAAGTACCAGGTGACCAGGTTCCAGGTGATGGCGCCGACGACGGCGCTGAAGACCAGCACCAGGCCGGCGCCGCCCTGTGGCGCCGCGATGATCCCCGCGCCGACGGTCTTGGCGACCCCCGTCGCGACGACGGCGCCGGCGAGGTTCATGAGGGCCGCCATGCCCAGCGCGGCGCGGGGGGTCAGGGCCCGGGTGGAGACCGCGGTCGCGATGGCGTTCGCCGCGTCGTGGAAGCCGTTGGTGTAGTCGAAGGCGAGCGCGATGGCCACGATGGCGATCAGCCCGAGGAGCTCGGGTGACACCGCCTAGGACTCCTTGAGCGCGATGGTCTCGACGGTGTCGGCGACGTCCTCGAGGGCGTCGGCCGCGGCCTCCACCTGGTCGACGACGTCCTTGAGCTTCAGGGCGGTCAGCGCGTCGTAGCGGCCGTCGAACAGGGTGCCGAGGGTGCGCCGGTAGAGCTGGTCGGCCTCGTTCTCGAGCCGGTTGACCTCGATCCAGTACGGCGCGAGGTCCTTGAGCCCCTGCAGCCGCGGCATCGCCTCAGCGGTCGCGTGCGCCGCCTTGACCAGCACCGAGACCACCTCGCGGGTCGTCGCCGGCAGCTCGGCGAGCTGGTAGAGCACGACCAGGTCGCCGGCTGCCTCGAGGTGGTCGACGACGTCGTCGAGCTTGCTGGCGAGCTGGTAGATGTCCTCGCGGTCGAACGGCGTGACGAAGGTGCTGTTGAGCTTGCGCATGACCTCGTGGGTCACCTCGTCGTTCGCGTGCTCGACGGCGCGCAGCTGCTCGTTCAGCGCGGTGCGGTCGCTCCCGTCGGCGACCACCTGCTCGAGCAACTCGGCCGCCGCGACGATGTTGCGGGTGGCGGCGGCGAACTGGTCGTAGAACGACGTGTCGCGGGGCGTGAGGCGCAGACGCACGGGGAGGTCCTCGGCTGGTCGGGAGCAGGCCGACGGGAAGCCTAGGGGGCGCGCGCCGGGTCAGGCGGGGACCTCGACCCCGAGGTCGGCCAGCAGTGCCCGGACGCGCGCGTCGACGTCGTCGACGATCCGCCGGACCGTCTCGACGTCCTGCCCCGCGGGGTCGTCGACCTGCCAGTCCGCGTAGCGCGTGCCGGGGAGCACCGGGCAGCTCTCGCCGCAGCCCATGGTGATCACGACGTCGGCCTCCTGCACCCCGTCGGGCGTCAGCGGCGACGGGACGTGGCCGGCGGTCGACAGGCCGCGCTCGGCCAGCACCTGGGCCACCGCGGGGTTCACCCCGGCGCCCGGCTCGCTGCCGGCGCTGCGGACGAGGACACGGCCGGCGGCGTGGTGCTCGGTGAGCACCTTCGCGGCGACCGAGCGTCCGCTGTTGTGGATGCACGCGTACAGGACGACGGGGGTGCTCACACGGACTCCAGGTGGGTGAGGTCCTCGGCGAGCTGGGACGCCCGCGGGTAGAGGACGAGGACGGCGCCGACGGCGAGCGCGCCGCCGAGCAGCTGCATGAGCACGAACACGGGCACGGAGCCGGGCGCGATGCCGGCGAAGGTGTCGGACAGCGTCCTGCCGACGGTGATCGCCGGGTTGGCGAAGCTGGTGCTGCTTGTGAACCAGTAGGCCGCGGTGATGTACCCGCCGACGGCGAAGGCGACGTGGGCGGGCCGTCCGGACCGGACCACCCCGAAGACCACCACGACGAGCCCGAAGGTCGCGACGACCTCGCCGAGCCACAGCCCGCCGGTGGACCGGTCGCGGGTGGAGACGACGACCGGGTCGAGGTCGAACATGAGGTTCGCGACGACGACGCCCAGGCAGCAGCCGACGACCTGCGCGGCGACCAGGACCGCCGCGGCCGCCGTGGTGATGGCGCCGAAGAACCGCTCGGCGAGGGTGACGACCGGGTTGAACGCGGCGCTGACCGGGCCGAGCGCGAGGATCAGCGCGACCAGGACGGCGCCCGTGACGAGGGCGTTCTCGAGCAGCTGCAGCCCGACGTCGTCGGGGCTGAGCCGCTGGGCGGCGATGCCGGAGCCGACGACGGTGGCCGCGAGCAGCGCGCTGCCGACGAGCTCGGCGAACGCCTTGCGCATTAGCGGGGGGACCTCGACGTCCCTCACGGGCAGGCCCGCTTCGGGGCGGTGCCGGTCGCGCCGGCGAGGGCGGCGAGCTGGGCCGACAGCGCCTGCAGGACGCCCGGCTCGAGCCGGTAGTAGGTGAAGCGGCCGCACGGCTCGGTCGACACCAGGCCGGCGTCGCGCAGCAGCCGCAGGTGGTTGCTGATGTTGGTCTGGCGGGCACCGGTGAGCTCGACGAGGTGGCAGGTGCACAGCTGCTCGGCCGCCAGCAGCTCGACGATGCGGGCCCGCAGCGGGTCGGCCAGCAGGCGCAGCGCGGAGCCGTCGAGCCGGGTCATCGTATCAGCAGTCGGTGACATCACCCGACGATGATGTCATGCGGCGGCGCGGACCGGGTGAACGGACGGCCAACGCTCCGGGAGCATCCGGTGCCCGGCTGCGGGAGGGGCCAGGATCGTCGGCGTGCCCTCCCTCGACCGTCGCCTCGGGACCGCCGACGCGGTCGTGATCGGGCTCGGCGCCATGCTCGGCGCCGGGGTCTTCGTCGCGATCGCGCCGGCGGCTGCTGCCGCGGGGAGCCTGCTGCTGGTCGGGCTGGCCGTCGCCGCCGTGGTCGCCACCTGCAACGCGCTGTCGTCGGCGCAGCTGGCCGCGGTCCACCCGTCCTCGGGCGGCACGTACGTCTACGGGCGCCGCCAGCTCGGGCCGTTCTGGGGGCACCTGGCCGGCGTCAGCTTCGTCGTCGGCAAGACCGCCTCGTGCGCGGCCATGGCACTCACGGTCGGGGCGTACGCCGCGCCGTCGCTGGCCCGGCCGTTCGCGGTCGCCGCCGTGGTGGCGCTCACGGCGGTGAACCTGCGCGGCATCGCGAAGACCGCCCGGCTCAGCCGCGCACTGGTGGCGGTCGTGCTGGCCGTGCTGGCGCTCGTCGTCGTCGCCGGCCTGGGCGGGGGGACGGCGACGGGGGACGGCCTGGCGCAGACCACCGGCGTGGGCCCCTACGACGTGCTGCAGTCGGCCGGGCTGCTGTTCTTCGCCTTCGCCGGCTACGCCCGGATCACGACGCTGGGCGAGGAGGTCCGCGACCCGGCCCGGACGATCCCGCGGGCCGTCCCGATCGCGCTCGGCGTGGTTCTGGCCGTGTACTGGCTGGTCGCGGTGAGCGCCCTGGTCGCCGTCGGACCCGCCGCGCTGGCCGCCTCGTCCGCGCCGCTCGCCACCGTCGTCGACGCGGGCGCGCTGTCCGGCCTGACCCCGGTGGTGCGGGCCGGCGGCGCCGTCGCGGCGCTGGGCGTGCTGCTGTCGCTGCTGGTCGGGGTGTCGCGCACGGCGTTCGCGATGGCCCGCGAGGGCGAGCTGCCGCGCTGGCTGGAGGCCGTCCACCCCGTCCGCCGGGTGCCGCACCACGCGGAGCTGGCCGTCGCCGCACTGGTCGTCGCGCTGCTGCTCGTCGTCGACCTGCGCGGGGCGATCGGCTTCTCGAGCTTCGCGGTGCTCGCCTACTACTCGATCGCGAACGCGAGCACCCTGACGCTCGGCCCGGAGCAGCGCCGATGGCCGCGGGCGGTGCCGGTCACCGGGCTGGCGGGCTGCGTCCTGCTCGCGGCCACGCTGCCGCTCGCCTCGGTCCTGCCGGGCGCGGCGGTGCTCGCGGCGGGAGCGGTGGCGTACGCGGTGCGGACCGCACTGACACGCCGCTAGTCAGCGCGCCAGCGCCTCGCCGGTCAGGGCGCCAGCGCGTCGCGCAGGGCCTCCAGCGCCGCGGGCACCACGGCGTACCAGACGTTGACGCCCCGCTTCTCGCTCGTGACGAGACCCGCCTCGCGCAGCACCTTGAGGTGGTGCGAGACGGTCGGCTGGCTCTTGCCGACCGGCGCGACCAGGTCGCAGGCGCAGACGGCGTCCGGCCCGGTGGCCAGGATGCTGAGCAGCCGCAGCCGCACCGGGTCGCCGAGCGCCGCGAAGCCCCGGGCCAGCACCTCGGCGCCGCCCGGTTCGATCGAGCTCTGCTGGATCGGGGCGCAGCACGCCACGACGTCGGGCTGGGTCAGGACCGGGAGCACGGGACCTCCCTCTTGACATCCATCGACGGATGTCTATGGTTTTGGCAATCGACAGACGTCGATACTACGCCGAGGAGGACCCCGTGTCCCGTGTGCAGCTGGCCCTCAACGTCGACGACGTCGACGCCGCCGTGATCTTCTACTCCGCGCTGCTCGGCGCCGAGCCCGCCAAGCGCAGGCCCGGGTACGCCAACTTCGCGGTCGCCGAGCCCCCGCTGAAGCTGGTGTTGCTGGAGAACCCCGGCAAGGGCGGCACCCTCAACCACCTCGGCGTCGAGGTCGAGTCCTCCGACGTGGTGCACGCCGAGATCGCCCGGCTCACCGACGCCGGGCTGTTCACCGACGAGGAGCTCGGCACCACCTGCTGCTTCGCCACCCAGGACAAGGTCTGGGTGACCGGCCCCGGCGGCGAGCGCTGGGAGGTCTACACCGTGCTCGCCGACAGCGAGTCCTTCGGCAGCTCGCCGGAGGAGCCGTCCGGCGAGGCCGCCGTCTGCTGCGGGGCGACGGCCGACGAGCCCGCCGCCTGCTGCTGAGCCCGCAGGAGACCCCCGATGAGCCTCGACCCGTACCTGCTCGTCGCGCACGAGCACCAGCGCGAGCTGCAGTCCGCCGCCCGCCGGCAGGCCCTCGTGCGGCTGGCCACCTGCTGCCGGCCGTCGACCTGGCGGCGCGCGGTGACGGTGGTGGCGGCGCGGCGGCGGCCGTCCCCGCCCTGCTGCACCTGAGCCCGCCCGTGCCGTGCACGGCAACGACGAAGGGGCGGCCCGCTGATCGCGGACCGCCCCTTCGTGCGTGCTGGAGCTAGAAGACCAGCGTCGGACGGACGTTGCTGGCGCCCGGCGCGTTCTGCAGGTCCTGCCCGGTGCGGACCACGAAGCCGAAGCGGCCCGTGCCGGTGAACGTGCGGTCGATCGTCCACTCACCGGTCGTGGCGGACGCCCGCGTCTGGGCCGTCAGCACCTGCGCGCCGGTCGAGGTGACCCGGTAGAGGCTGACGATCAGACCGCCCTTGCGGGCCGGCAGGCTGTCGCCGGAGAACGTGTAGCTGCGCGGGCCGTTGCGGGTGGCGAACAGGCTGAGCGCGGTGCGCACGTTCAGGACGACGCTGGCGCGGGCCGGGTCGACCGTGCGCCCGCGGACCTGGGCGTAGAGCCGGGTGTTGGCCGGCGGCCGGACCGGGTCGGCGAAGGTGACCTTGCCGTCCTGACCGGTGACGCCCGAACGGACCAGGCGGTATCCGGTCGACGGACGCGTGTAGGCGTACAGGTCGACGGTCTGGCTGGCCGCGGCGGACACCGTGACCGGCGTGGAGCCGGTCGCGACGATCGTCGAGGAGCCGAGCGTGACGACGGGGGCCTGGGCGCAGAACGGCGCAGGCACCGGCACGGTCGGGGTGGCCGACGGCGACGGGGAGGCCGTGGCGGTCGGGGTGGCCGACGGCGACGGGGACGCGGTGGGCGCGGGGGCGGGGGCGGCCAGGCTCAGCACGACCGAGCGGTCCTCCGTGGCAGGGGTGACCGGCGAGTTGGCGCGGAAGAAGTCCACGAGCACCCGCAGGTCGTCCAGGCCGGTGTCGCGACGGTCGGTACCGGTCCCGAGGGTGCGGAAGTTGTCGCCACCGGAGGCCAGGAACGAGTTCGTGGCGATGCGGTACGTCGCCGCCGGGTCGAGCGCGGTGCCGTTGAGCGTGATGCTCTGGATGCGGCTGCCGCGCGGGTTGGTGCCCTGCAGCTCGTAGCGCAGGCCCTTGCTCACGCCGAGCGCGAGGAACGGGCGGGAGGAGCCGTCCGGCTGGTACTGCTCCTCGAGCACCTGCTTCACCTGGGCGCCGGTGAGCGAGAGGGTGAACAGCGTGTTGGCGAACGGCTGCACGACAGCGGCCTCGGCGTAGGTGATCTCGCCGGCGGCCTCGCCGCTCGGGCTGGCGGCGCGGACCAGGTCGGCGCGCAGGCCGCCCGGGTTCATGAACGCGATCTGCGCGCCGCCGTTGGCCGGGGCGGAGGTCGCGCCCAGCTGCACGTCGGCGATGAAGTTGCCGAGCAGCGACTCGGTGCCGCGGTCCTCGGCGCCGGAGGCGGTCTTCGCGCGCGAGATGTCGGCGGTGATGCTGCCGATGACCTCGCGGCCGACCTCGTCGGCCCTGGCGGCGGCGGTGCGGACGATCTGCTCGACGGCCGGGTCGGGGTCGCAGGTCGTGGCCGACAGGGCCAGGACCTCGCCGTTGACGGCGGTGACCCGGCGCGCGGCCCGGTCCCAGGTGAGGGTCAGGCGGTCGATCGCCTTGCCGTACTCGCCGGCCTCGAGGACCGGGCGGACCTGGCCGCTGGCGAGCGGGACCTCGCAGTCGACCGTGAGGTGGGTGTGGCCGCCGAGGATGGCGTCGACGTTGGCGTTGGTGCTCCGGATGATCTTGCCGAAGGCGTCGTCGCGGGCCGCGAGCGTCGCGCAGCTCGTCGTCGTGACGGCGCCGGTGGCCGCGCCCTCGTGGGCGAGCAGGACGACGACGTCGGCCTCGCCGTTGGCGGTGCTGCCGTCCGACAGCGCGTCGGCGGCGGTGTTGGCCGCGGCGACCGGGTCGCTGAAGGTGATGCGGGGGATGCCCGCCGGGGAGACCAGGGTGCCGGTCTCCTGGGTGACGACGCCGACGAAGCCGACCTTGACGCCGCTCGGGGTCGTGACGACGTGGGAGGCGCGCAGGTTCGGCGTCTCGCCCTCGACGTTGGCGCCCAGGAACGGGAAGTCGGCGGCCGGGACGACGCGGTCCGCGAGGTCGCGGTAGCCACGGTCGAACTCGTGGTTGCCGACCGCGGAGACCGCGAGGCCCATCTCGTTCAGGACGTCCAGCGTCGGCTGGTCCTTCTGCGACGACGAGATGAACGGCGACGCGCCGATGTTGTCGCCGGCCGACACGAACACGGTGTTCGGGTTCGCCGCGCGCAGCGCCTTGACCGCACCGCCGAGGACGCCGGCGACGCTCGGCGCGCCCGCCGTTCCCGGGTCGAGGTGACCGTGGAAGTCGTTGATGCCGACGATCTGCAGGTCGACCGTGCCGGGCGCCTGCTGGGCGACCGCGGGGCTCGCCAGCGAGCCGACGGACAGGGCCGCGGTGACGGCGAGAGCCGTCCCGGCCAGACGGCGGGTGGAGGAGTGCGACAAGGGGGGCTTCCTTCGCGAGGTGGACGGGACTCGGTTGGACGCTAGAGCGCCCTGCCGTCGAACGGGGGAACGGGACGGCAACGGTCGGGTCACCACCGCGGCTCGGCCGGCGGGCACCAGGTCGATCCCGACGACGACGGCGTCGTGGTCGCTGGACCGGTACGGGTCGGGTGCGAACAGCGGGCGCGCGCTCGAACGGCGCTCGAACGACGACTCGCCCGGTAGGTCGAGGACGCTGTCGTCGACGTCCCGCTCGACTGGTTCGTCGGCGTTGACGTGCCACTCGGTGGCGCCAGTGACCTGGCGGCCGAGGCTGCTGCTGGCACGTCGAGCGGGTTCTCGCGCTCGTCGCTGTTCAGGTCGCCGACGACCAGGACGTGCGGAACCTCGGCCATGACGACGTCGGGCGAGACGGCCCCGGCCGGAGCGGCGGACCGCACCGGCAGCCGGCCGGCGGTGCGCGAGTCCGGCCAGCAGGGCCAGCGGTCGGGGCGTCGAAGTACAGACGGGTCCTTCGAGCAGGGGGACGAGGGCGTCCGGGACGGTGGGCCCGAAGGACGACGGCAAGGGGTGACGAGGGGTACGGCCCGTCGACGGGCCGATCACCCGCGACGCGGACTTCAAGGACCGGTCTCCCCGTCCTTGCCGTCTCGAGTGAACGACGCTAACTTAGCGGCGTTCACTTTCCCAGGAGGTCCCGTGCTGCTGTCCCGCGTCGCAAGCCTGGCCGTCGCCCGTCGGCGGCTGGTCCTGCTCGTCACCGCCGTCTTCCTGGTCCTGGCCGGAGGGCTCGGCGGCGGGGTCGCCGCTGAGCTGTCCGGTGGGGGGTTCGACGACCCGGACTCGGAGTCGGTGCGGGCTGAACGCGTCCTCGAGCGCCAGTTCGGCACCGGTGCGCCGAACCTGGTGCTGCTGGTCACCGCGGAGCAGGGCGTCGACGACGCTGCCGCGACGGCGTCGGCCGAGCGGCTGGTCGCCGACCTCGCCCACGAGCCGGGCGTCACCGGGGCCAGCAGCTGGTGGACCTCGGGTCGTCCGGACTCCCTGCGCAGCCGCGACGGCGACCAGGCGCTCGTGCTCGCGCGGGTGGCCGAGGACGGCGGCGACGGCGGGACGTCGGTCGTCGAGGACCTCGCCCCCCGGTACGACGGCGCCTACGAGGGCCTCGACGTGCAGGTCGGCGGCGAGGCGCAGGTCTTCGTCGAGGTCGGCGAGACGATCGAGCGCGACATCCTGCGGGCCGAGGCCATCGCGATCCCGATCACGATGGTGCTGCTCGTCCTGGTCTTCGGCAGCGCGGTCGCCGCCAGCCTGCCGCTGCTGATCGGCGTGCTGTCCATCCTCGGGACCTTCCTGACCCTGCACCTGCTGGCCAAGGGCATCGACGTCTCGGTCTACTCGGTCAACCTCGCGACCAGCCTGGGCCTCGGGCTCGGCATCGACTACGGGCTGTTCATGGTCACCCGCTACCGCGAGCAGCTCGCGACGGGCCAGGACCGGACGACCGCGATCGCCACGACCGTCCGCACCGCCGGCCGGACCGTGCTGTTCAGCGCGCTGACCGTCCTGCTGAGCCTGTCGGCGCTGCTGGTCTTCCCGCTCTACTTCCTGCGCTCGTTCGCCTACGCCGGCATCGCCGCCGTGGCGTTCGCGACGGTCGGCGCCGTCGTCGTGCTGCCGGCCGCGCTCGCGGGGCTCGGCGCCCGGGTCGACAGCCTCGACCTGCGCCGACCGGTCCGGCGCCTGCTCCGCCTGCCCGCCGCCCGTCCGCCGGCCCTCGACACCGGCGCCTGGAGCCGCATCGCGCACCTGGTCATGCGCCGGCCGCTGCCGATCGCCACGACCGTCGTCGTGCTGCTGCTCGTCGCCGCCGCGCCGTTCAGCCAGGTCGTGTTCGGGCTGCCCGACGACCGGGTGCTGCCGCGCGACGCCAACGGCTACCAGGTCGCCGAGGCGGTCCGGCAGGACTTCCCCGGTCGCGACGCGTTCGCGCTGTCGGTCGTCGCCCCGGACGCCGACGGGGCGTCCGAGACCACGGCCTACGCCACCGCTCTGTCCCGGGTCGACGGCGTCGAGCGGGTCGAGGCCGCCACCGGCACCTGGGTGGACGGCCGCCAGGTAGAGCCCGCCGGGCCCGCCAGCGCCCGGTTCTCCGCCGGCGGCGGCACGTACCTGTCGGTCGTCCCGGCCGTCGAGTCGTACGGGCCGCAGGGCGAGCAGCTCGTCGACGACGTGCGCGCCGTCCGGTCGCCGCTCGGCGCCGTGCTGGTCGACGGGCAGGCCGCCAGCCTGGTCGACACCAAGGCCTCGCTCGGGGCGCGGCTGCCGCTCGCGCTGGGCCTGATCGTGCTGACGACGTTCCTGCTGCTGTTCCTGTTCACCGGCTCGGTCGTGCTGCCGGTCAAGGCGCTCGTGCTGAACCTGCTGTCGCTGTGCGCGACCTTCGGCGCGATGGTCTGGGTCTTCCAGCAGGGCCACCTCGGCGGCCTGATCGGCGACCCGGTCGTCACGGGCACCCTCGACACCACCATCCCGATCCTCATGTTCTGCCTGCTGTTCGGGCTGTCCATGGACTACGAGGTGTTCCTGCTGTCGCGGATCAAGGAGGTGTACGACGAGACGGGCGACAACGCCCGCGCCGTCGCCGTCGGGCTGCAGCGCACGGGACGGATCGTCACGGCCGCCGCCGGGCTGCTGGCGATCGTCTTTCTGGCCTTCGTCTCCAGCGACATCACCTTCATCAAGCTGCTCGGCCTGGGCACCGCGCTGGCCGTCGTCGTCGACGCGACGCTCATCCGCGGCGCGCTGGTCCCGGCGTTCATGCAGCTCGCCGGCGACGCGAACTGGTGGGCGCCGGCCCCGCTGAAGCGCCTGCACGACCGCATCGGGCTGACCGAGGTGGAGCAGGATGGGCCGGTGACCCCCCGCGAGCTGTCCCGTGTCTGAGGCGCCCGCGGTGCGGCGCCGGGCCCCACGCGGCCGCGGCGCCGAGCTGCGCGGCGAGGTCCTGCACGCGGCGATGGACCTGCTGCGCGAGACCGGGGATGTCGACGCCGTGTCGGTGCGCGCCGTCGCCCAGCGCGTGGGCGTCAGCGCCCCCAGCATCTACCTGCACTTCGCCGACAAGCAGGCGCTCATCGACGCGGTCTGCGAGGAGGTCTTCGAAGCGCTGCACCAGACGATGCGCGAGGCCGGCGAGCAGGCCCCCGACCCGTTCGCGGCGCTGCGGGCGCAGGGCAACGCCTACGTCCACTTCGCCCTGGCCAACCCCGAGCACTACCGGATCGTGCTGATGACCGGCGGCGCCAGCAGCGGCCCGCACGACAGCGACCTCGAGATCGCCAGCGGGGCGTTCGCCTACCTGGTCGGGTCGGTGCGGGCGTGCATGGCGGCCGGGGTCTTCTCGGGCGACCCCGTCGAGGTGGCGCTCGGCCTGTGGGCCGCGGCGCACGGGGTCGCCGCGCTGCTGGTGGCCAAGCCCGGCTTCCCCTGGCCGGACGTCGACGCGTTCGTCGACCGCACCATCTGCATGGCCGGCATGGGGCTGGCGGTGCTCGACCGGGTCCTGCCCGACGACGACCTGCCGCTGCCCGACCTCGTCGCGCTGCTCGAGACGCTCCGGCGTTAGCCCGGCAGGTGCGCCTGCGCCTGCTTCGCCGCCTGCTGGGTCCGGCGCGCGGCCCGGCGCGAGAGGCGTCCGGCAGCGTGCGGGATCGACTCGCGCCCGCCCGTGTCGGCCGCCGAGATGAGCAGGCCACCGAGGATGCTCAGGTTCTTGGCGAACTGGGTCCGCTGCGCGGCCCGCCCGGTCCTGTCGGTCTCGGACCAGAACGGGTGCCCGACGACCGTGGTCGGCACGAGCGTGCCGGCGAGCACCAGCGACGACAGCCGCGGCAGCCGTCCGGTCGCGAGCGCCAGCCCCCCGGCGAGCATCGCCGCAGCGTTGACGCGGACCAGCGCTTCCGGGTCGGACAGCCCGGCGGCGCGAGCGAGCTCGACCCGGGCGGCGGGGGCGCGCAGGGCCGAGGCACCGCCCAGGACGAAGGTCGAGGCGAGCAGGGGACGGGCCAGGCGGCGGACGGGGCTCACGGGGTGCTCCTCAGGGACGGGGAGGCGATCGTGTCAGGACGCCCCGAGCGCCGCACGCATGCCCTCGAGGTCGAGCACGGGTGTCGGCCACGACATGTCGAGCGCCTGCAGCTCCTCGAGCACCAGGTGCGACAGCGCCCAGTCGCGGTACCACTTGCGGTCGGCCGGCAGCACGTGCCAGGGGGCGACGTCGGTGGAGCATCGCTCAAGCAGCACCTCGTAGGCCAGCTGGTAGGCCGACCAGTGCTTGCGCTCGTCGATGTCGCCGGCGTTGACCTTCCAGTGCTTGGTCGGGTCGTCGAGACGGTCAATCAGTCGCTCGCTCTGCTCGCCAGGGCTGAGGTGCAGCATCACCTTGAGCATCGTCACGCCCTGCTCGGCCAGCTAGCACTCCCAGGCGTTGATCCGGTCTTACCGGGTCTGCCACTCCTGCGGAGGCACGAGGTCGTGCACGCGGACGACGAGGACGTACTCGTAGTGGCTGCGGTCGAACATCCCGAGGTAGCCGGGCGCGGGCAGGTCGCGGTCGAAGCGCCAGAGGAAGTCGTGCGACAGCTCCTGCTCGGTGGGCTTGCCGAACCCG
>JAOPVV010000044.1 GCA_025966005.1 Frankiales bacterium | reverse complement strand
TGACCGATGGAGCCTGGCGGTGTCAGGTCGGGGCGCTCCGGCGGGCAGGTCGCAGGCCCCGGTGTGGGTGTCGGGGGGCATCATGTGCGCATGACCCCCGGCCCCGGTGACGCCCCGCCTCCCGGCGGCAGCGACACCCAGGCCTGGACCGGTCCGCGCGGCGGTCGTGGCGACCACGACGACCCCTACGACGACGTCGACGACTCCCCCACGGGCGCGACGAGCGCCGACCGGGCCCGGGCGGTCGGCCAGGGTCTCGGCACCGGCGCCAAGGTCACGGCGCGCGGGGTCAAGGCGACCGCACGCGTGACCGGCCGGTTCGGGCGGTTCGCGGTCAGCCAGGCCCAGCGGGCGGCCAACGCCCAGGGTGCCGAGCAGTCCGGGCTCAACCGGCTCATCTACCTGCACTCCGCCAACGCGGCCGGTGACGCGGCCGTCACGATCTCGCTGGCCACCACCGTGTTCTTCGCCGGCGCCACGAGCGAGGCGCGCGGCCAGGTCGCGCTGTTCCTGGCTCTGACGATGGTCCCGTTCGCGATCGTGGCGCCGCTGATCGGACCGTTCCTCGACAAGTTCAGCCACGGCCGGCGCTGGGCGATCGGGGCGACCTTCGCCCTGCGCGCGTTCCTGTGCTGGGTGCTGGCGGGCGCGGTCGCCGCCGACTCCGCCCTGCTCTACCCCGCCGCGCTCGGCGTGCTGGTCTCCTCCAAGGCCTACGGCGTGACGCGGGCGGCTGCCGTGCCCCGGCTGCTGCCGAGCGACTCGACGCTGGTCAAGTCCAACGGCCGGGTCTCCCTGGCCGGGCTGGTGGGTGCCGGCATCTCCGCTCCCCTGGCCGGCGGCGCCGCCTACTTCGGTGCCGAGTGGTCGCTGCGCTACGCGTTCGTCGTCTTCGTCGCCGGCACGGTCGCGGCGATCCTGCTGCCGGCCCAGGTCGACTCCAGCGAGGGCGAGCAGCAGGTCAGCCTGCGCAGCGGTCCCGACGGGCAGCGACGCGGCACCCACATCCCCGCCGAGGTCGCCTACGCGCTGCGCGCCAACTGCGGACCGCGCTGGCTCTCGGGCTTCCTCACCATGTACATGGCGTTCCTGCTGCGCGACAAGCCGCTCGAGGGCTGGGAGGACCGCCAGGCGATCCTGCTCGGCATCGTCATCGGCGGTGCGGCCCTCGGCAACGGCATCGGCATCTTCCTGGCCTCGGTGCTCAAGAAGATCAACCCGACCCTGACCGTGACCGTCGCGCTGCTCGCAGACGCCGCGATCGTGCTCACGGCCACGCTGTTCTACGGGCTGTTCGTCCTGGGTGCCCTCGGGCTCGTTGCCGGGCTCGCGCAGTCCCTGGCCAAGGTGTCGCTCGACTCGACCATCCAGAGCGGCGTACCGACGCACGTGCAGGCCAGCGCCTTCGCCCGCAGCGACACCACGCTGCAGCTGGCGTGGGTCATCGGCGGGTTCGTCGGCATCGCCCTGCCGCAGATCCCGCGGCTCGGCCTCGGCATCGGCTTCGCCGTGCTCGCGCTGTGGACGCTGTTCGTGCTGTCGTCGCGCGTACGCCGACCCGGCGGCAGGCCGCAACGGCCGGCTGGGCAGGTGCGACCGTCAGCGGCGGTCGACCTGCGCAAGGACTGACCCGGTCCGGGGGCGGCCCTCAGCGGAACCGGTCAGGAACCGAGCTCGAGCTCGTCGGCGAGGGCGTGGAGGAGCTTGGCGACGGGCTTGGCCGACTTGGGGTCGGGGTGGCGGCCGTGGCGGTAGGCCTCACCGATGCCGTCGAGGACACGGATCAGGTCCTCGACGATCGGGGCCATCTCGTCGGGGCGCTTGCGCCGGGCCTGCGACTGGTTGCGGCTGACCGAGGCGGGCGCCTCGAGGACGCGGACCTGCAGCGCCTGGTCGCCCTTGCGGCCCTGCGCGATGCCGAACTCGACGCGGGTGCCGGGCTTGAGGTCGCCGGTGCCGGCCGGGAGGGCGTCGGCGTGCACGTAGACGTCGGGCCCGTCGTCCTGGGACAGGAAGCCGAAGCCCTTGTCGACGTCGAACCACTTCACCTTGCCGTTCGGCACTGTCTCGTCCTTCGTGTCTGTCCGCGCGCCGTGGTGATCCGCGGCGCACGCGAGCCTATGTCACGCGCAGGCGCGCTCCGTCAGGGCCGGGCGGTCGCGGCGAGGTGCTGGTCGAGCCACGCGGGGAACTCCTCCAGGCCCTCCAGGACGACGTCGGTGCCGGCGGCCTCGAGGTCCTCGCGGCTGGACCCGCCCGTCAGCACCGAGACGCTCAGCGCGTCGGCGGCCCGGGCGCCCTCGACGTCGTGGACGTGGTCGCCGACGTAGACGGAGGCGCCCTCGCGACGGAGCACGTCGGCCTTGCCGACGCCCCAGACCCAGCCCTCGAGCAGGTCGACCTCGAGCTCGAGGTGGTCGAGGTGCAGGCGGGCGTTGGGGGCGTACTTGCCGGTGACGACGAGGATCCGGCCGCCGCGGTGGCGCACGGCGTCGAGCGCGGCGGCCGCCCCGGGCAGCAGCGGCACGGACGCGATGGCGTGGTCGGGGTAGAGCGCACGGAACCGGTCGCCGGCGGCGGGGATCGACTCGGCCGGCAGGTAGGGCCCGAGGAGGAGCTCGAGCGGCGGACCGAGCGACGCAGTCATCTCGTCGACGGGGAACTCGACGCCGAGCTCCTCGCCGAGCACCCGCAGCACGGCCCCGAACCCGGGGGCGGTGTCGATCAGGGTGAGGTCGAGGTCGAAGCCGACGACGAGCGGGGCGGTCACCCGGCCCACCCTAGGATCCACCCTTCGACTGCGACCAGTGGGGCCGGTGGGCCACAATGGTCGGTCCACGGGACGGGACCACGAGCCGAGGGAGGACCACGACCATGACCGGAGCGCGACGACGGACGCTGCGGCGGGGCGTGCTGCGCCCGGTCCTGACCTCCACGGTCGCCCTGGTCGTCGCGGCGGGCGTCCTGCCGGCGGGCTCCTCGACGGCAGCCGCCGCACCGGTCCGTCGCACCGACGGCGACGCCCTCTACCTCGTCACCCTGCGCACCCCGGGCACCTCGACCACCGGCGGCCCGCTCGGCCAGACGCTGGGCACCCTGCAGGTCCTGCGCGAGCAGGACGCGGTGCTCGACGCGCTCGAGGCCCCCGACCCGGTCTACCGCTGGACCACCGCCGTCAACGGCTTCGCCGTGCGCCTCGACGCCGAGCAGGCCGCCGACCTGGCGACGTCGACGGGCGTGCTCACCGTCGAGCGTGACTCGGTGCGCCCGCTGGCCGCCGTGGCCGCGACCCCGGTCGGTGTCGCCACCCGACGACTCACCGCCAGCCCGCGCAGCGGCGGCGGGGGTGTGGTCATCGGCGTCGTCGACACCGGTCTGGCCCCCGACAG
>JAOPVV010000359.1 GCA_025966005.1 Frankiales bacterium | reverse complement strand
CTGCCGGGGCCTCAGCAGCCGCAGCGCCAGGACGCCGACGACCAGCACGGTCAGGGCGACGGCCACCGCGCCGGCCGCGGTGGCGCTGCTGTCGGGCAGGCCGGCGACCAGGACGACCGCGGACAGCGCGGCGACGACCGCCTCGGCGCGGCGCGGGCTGCGTTGCACGAGGGTGCCGGCGGGCGGCGAGCAGCGCGGCGACGAGCAGGATCGCGCCGACCAGCAGCGGCTTGTCGAGCGAGCCGAACGTGCTGATGGCCGAGCGCCTCGGTCCGTCCGGGGTCAGCCCGACGACGCGGTTGCCGACCGCGATCACCGGGCTGACGCCACCGGGCACGAGCCGGGCGGTGAGCTCGCCGGCGACGAGCGCCGCGGCTCCCGCCAGCAGCCCGACGGTCACGTACAGCGCTCGCGGCGCAGCGACCTCCTGGGCGACGGGTCCCTCGAGCCTCCTGGTCACGGGCGGGTCGGGGCGAGGGTCACGCAGGTGGTTCGCCCCCCGGCCGTCACCGGTTCGGCGCCCGCCGGCCGCTGGAGGGTCAGACGGCGGGGTCGCGCGGCCGCGTGGGGCGCACCTGCAGGTCGCGCAGCAGGACGGCCGTCGCCTCGGTGACCGCCCGGACGGCCTGCTCGAAGGCCTCCGCGTTCTTCGGCGCGGGCGAGCGCATGCCCGCGACCTTGCGGACGTACTGCAGGGCCGCCGCCTCCAGGTCGGCCGGCTCGACCTGCTCGACGTACGGGGGCCTGAGGGTCTTGATGCTCCTGCACATGCCTCGACGTTCCCACCGAACTGGCTGGACGTCCATCTACCGGATACGTGGACGTCCATGTACCTTGAGGTGTCAGCCCCAGTCCTTGAGGAGCCTCATGAGCGCCCCCCCCGTCCCGCTGCACGTCGCCACGAACCCCGTCCGCTTCGTCACGGCGGCCAGCCTGTTCGACGGTCACGACGCGGCCATCAACATCATGCGGCGGGTGCTGCAGTCGCAGGGCGTCGAGGTCGTCCACCTCGGCCACGACCGCAGCGTGGAGGCGGTCGTCGCCGCGGCACTGCAGGAGGACGTCCAGGGCGTCGCGATCTCCTCCTACCAGGGCGGTCACGTCGAGTACTTCAGCTACCTGGTCGAGCGGCTGCGGGAGGCCGGCGCCGGCCACGTGCAGGTGTTCGGCGGCGGTGGCGGCGTCATCGTCCCCGAGGAGATCGCCCTGCTGCGCTCGCGCGGCGTCACGATCTTCGCGCCGGAGGACGGGCAGCGCCTCGGCCTCGCCGGCATGATCAACACCCTGGTGCAGAAGTGCGACGTCGACCTCGCGGCCAGCCCGCCCTCGCTCGACGAGGTCCTCAGCGGGTCCCCGGTCGCGCTGGCGCGCGCCATGACCGTGCTCGAGGCGGGCCGCTCCGACGAGCTGGCTGCCGCCCTCCGCGACGCCGCGTCCGGCCGCTCGGTCCCCGTGCTCGGCATCACCGGCACCGGCGGCTCCGGCAAGAGCTCGCTCACCGACGAGCTGCTGCGCCGGCTGCGGATGGACCAGCAGGACAAGCTCCGCGTCGCCGTCATCGCGATCGACCCGACCCGGCGCAAGGGCGGCGGCGCGCTGCTCGGCGACCGCATCCGCATGAACGCGCTCGACAGCGCCGACCCCGCCAAGACCTTCTTCCGCTCCCTGGCGACCCGCACCGCCGGTGCGCAGGTGCCCGAGCACCTCGGCGACGTCATCGCCTCCTGCAAGGCGGCAGGCTTCGACCTGGTGATCGTCGAGACCCCCGGCATCGGCCAGGGCGACGCGGCGATCGTGCCGTTCTGCGACGTGTCGCTGTACGTCATGACGCCCGAGTACGGCGCCGCCTCGCAGCTCGAGAAGATCGACATGCTCGACGCTGCGGACGCCGTCGCGGTCAACAAGTTCGAGCGCCGCGGCGCCGACGACGCCCGGCGCGACGTCTCCCGCCAGATGGTCCGCAACCGCGAGGCGTTCGGCGCCTCGTGGGAGTCGATGCCGGTGTTCGGCACGAGCGCGGCCCGCTTCAACGACGATGGCGTCACCGCGCTGTACCAGTACCTGCGCGGCCTGCTCGTCGACAAGGGCCTGACCGCCGGCGCCGGCACGCTGCCCGTCGTCGACGTCAAGGCCTCGACCGGCCTGACCGGTGTGCTGCCCGCCGCCCGCGAGCGCTACCTCGCCGAGATCGCCGCGACGGTCCGCGGCTACCACCACAAGACCCGCGAGCAGGCCGCGCTGGCCCGCCGTCGGCACGCGCTGACAACCACGCGCGAGCTGGTCAAGGCCACCGACGAGATCGACGCGCTGCTCGACTCGACCGTGCTCTCCCCCGAGGTGCAGGCGCTGCTCGACCTGTGGCCGGCCCGGGTCGCCGAGCACACCGGCGACGAGCTGGTCTACACGGTGCGCGGCAAGCAGATCCACACCGCGCTCAAGCGCACGACGCTGTCGGGCACGAAGGTCTCGCGCGTCGCGCTGCCCCGCACCCAGGAGCCCGGCGAGCTCGTCGACTTCCTGCGGCGCGAGAACCTGCCGGGCGAGTTCCCCTTCACTGCAGGGGTCTTCCCCTTCAAGCGCGAGGGCGAGGCGCCCGCCCGCATGTTCGCCGGTGAGGGTGACGCGTTCCGCACCAACCGCCGCTTCAAGGTGCTGTCGGGTGACAGCGAGGCGACCCGGCTGTCGACCGCGTTCGACTCCGTCACCCTCTACGGCCGCGACCCCGACCCGGTGCCGGACGTCTACGGCAAGGTCGGCACGTCCGGCGTCTCGATCGCCACGCTCGACGACATGAAGGTGCTCTACGGCGGCTTCGACCTGTGCGACCCGAGCACCTCGGTGTCGATGACGATCAACGGTCCGGCGCCGACGATCCTCGCGATGTTCCTCAACACCGCGATCGACCAGCGTCTCGAGCGGTTCCGCGAGGAGGAGGGCCGCGAGCCCGACGCCGCCGAGGCCGAGGAGCTGCGCGCCTGGGTGCTCGCCAACGTCCGTGGGACCGTCCAGGCCGACATCCTCAAGGAGGACCAGGGCCAGAACACCTGCATCTTCTCGACCGAGTTCGGGCTGCGCGCGATGGCCGACATCCAGCAGTGGTTCATCGAGCAGCAGGTCCGCAACTTCTACTCGGTGAGCATCTCCGGCTACCACATCGCCGAGGCCGGAGCGAACCCGATCAGCCAGCTGGCGTTCACGCTGTCGAACGGGTTCACCTACGTCGAGGCCTATCTAGCACGCGGCATGGACATCGACGACTTCGCGCCGAACCTGTCCTTCTTCTTCAGCAACGGCATGGACGCCGAGTACGCCGTCATCGGCCGCGTCGCGCGCCGCATCTGGGCCGTCGCGATGAAGGAGAAGTACGGCGCGTCCGAGCGCTCGCAGAAGCTGAAGTACCACGTGCAGACGTCGGGCCGGTCCCTGCACGCGCAGGAGATGGACTTCAACGACATCCGCACCACGCTGCAGGCGCTGTGCGCGATCTACGACAACGCCAACAGCCTGCACACCAACGCCTACGACGAGGCCGTCACGACCCCGACCGAGGAGTCGGTGCGCCGGGCCCTCGCCATCCAGATGATCATCGACAAGGAGTGGGGCCTGTCGGACAACGAGAACCCGCTCCAGGGCAGCTTCATCGTCGACGAGCTGACCGACCTGGTCGAGGAGGCCGTGCTGGCCGAGTTCGACCGGATCGCCGACCGCGGTGGCGTCCTCGGCGCGATGGAGACCGGCTACCAGCGCGGCCGGATCCAGGACGAGTCGATGCTCTACGAGCACAAGAAGCACGACGGCAGCCTGCCGATCGTGGGCGTGAACACCTTCGTGGCGCCGCAGCGCCCCGAGGGCGAGGCGGCCCGCGTGGTCGAGCTGGCTCGCGCCACCGAGGGCGAAAAGCAGTCGCAGCTCGACCGGCTGGCCGACTTCCAGGCCCGCCACCGCGAGGAGGCGCCGGCCGCGCTGGCTGCGCTGCAGGAGGCCGCGACGTCCGGCGGCAACGTGTTCGACGCGCTCATGTCCGCCGTCCGCTCCTGCTCGCTCGGCCAGATCAGCGAGGCCTTCTTCGAGGTGGGCGGCCAGTACCGGCGCAACGTCTAGTGGCGCCCGAGGGGACGGGTGCCGCCGACCCGATCGCGGAGGCCCGCAGGCTCTGGGCCGCGCACGGCTGGGAGGACGCCGCCGAGGGCATGGCGGCCGTCACCTCGGTCATGCGCGCGCAGCAGATCATGCAGGCGCGGGTCGACGAGGTGCTGCGTCCCCTCGGGCTGACGTTCAGCCGCTACGAGCTGCTGATGCTGCTGCACTTCAGCCGCGCCGGCTCGCTCCCCGTCACCCGCGCGAGCCGGCGGCTGCAGGTCCACCCGACCAGCGTCACCAACGCCGTCGACCGGCTCGAGGCCGCGGGCCTGGTCAAGCGCTGCCCCGACCCGGCCGACGGCCGGGGCACGCTCGTCGAGCTGCTGCCGGCGGGCCGCGAGCTGGCCCTGCTCGCCACCGGACGCCTGAACGAGCAGGTCTTCCGCTCCCCCGGCCTGCCGCGCCGTCGGGTGGCGTCGCTGGTGGGCGTGCTGCGCGACCTGCGCCGCGGCGCCGGCGACTTCTGAGCCTTGCGACGACACGTCGGTGACGGCTAGACACGGCCGATGACCTCGCCGCGCGCGTCCGAGAGCCAGGAGCGGGCCACCCGTCTGGCCGGTGAGATGTACGAGCGCGACACGGCCAGCCGGGCCCTCGGCATCGTCATCAGCGACGTGTCGCCAGGGCGGGCTGTCGCGACGATGACGGTGACGGCCGCGATGACGCAGGGCCACGGCACCTGCCACGGTGGCTACCTGTTCCTGCTCGCCGACACCGCCTTCGCGTTCGCCTGCAACACCGACGGCCCCGCGGTCGCCGCCGGGGCCGACGTCGAGTTCCTCGCGCCGGTGCTGGAGGGCGACGTCCTGGTCGCGACGGCCGACGAGCGGGTCGTGCGGGGCCGCAGCGGCATCTTTGACGTCACGGTGCGCCGGGGCGCGGAGCCGGTGCTGGAGTTCCGCGGCCGCAGCCGGTCGGTGCGCACCCTCGGCGGCGTCTGACCGGGTCCGGCCGCGACGTCCGGGGTAGGAGCCGCAGGGTCCGACCCTCGACCCGACCGGAGTCCCCCTGTGCTGGCACGTCGCGCCCTGCTGCCCCTGGCCCTCGTCGCCGTCCTGGTCTCCGGCTGCGGGCTGCTGCCAGGCGACAGCGACGGCACGCCCCGAGAGCGCTTCGGCGAGGCGCTGGACGACGTCCGCAGCGCGATCGAGGCCGAGGTGCAGCAGGCGGTGGAGGAGGCCCGCGAGCAGGAGGCCGGCGACACCGGCGACATCGGCCAGGGCGAGGCGCCGGAGGTCGACGCGATCCGCACCGACACCAACACCGCCTTCGACTACGCCCAGTACACCAATACCCTCGAGCAGGTCATCGGCTCGCTCCAGGCGTTCTGGTCGCAGGAGCTGCCGGAGTCCTTCGGCGTCGCCTACTCCGCGCCGACGCGCTTCGTGTACTACCGGCCGGAGCAGGGTCCGGGGCCGTCGTGCGGCGGGCAGCAGGCGCCGCCCAGGAACGCCTTCTACTGCCCCGCAGGCGACTTCATTGCCTGGGACGAGACCGGCCTGCTCATCCCCTACTACGTGCAGGCGGGCGACTTCGCGGCCGCCTTCGTCCTCGCGCACGAGTTCGGCCACGCCATGCAGGCACGGCTGCCGCAGAAGGAGCGGCCGGGCATCCTCAACGAGCTGCAGGCGGACTGCTTCTCCGGCGCCTGGGCCCGCTACGTCCAGGACCAGGACCTGCTGACCGCCGGCGACCTCGACGAGGCGACGCTGGCGGTCTTCTCGGCGCGGGACCTGCCCGGCACCGACTTCACCGACCCGGCGGCGCACGGCAGCGGCTTCGAGCGCACCCGCGCGTTCAGCGACGGCTACGAGAGCGGCGCGGCCAGCTGCTACCCGGCTCCCGGCGACCGTTGGCTCATCGGGCGCTGACCCGCGGCCCTGTCAACGACGACGGTCCCGACGGCGGCCGGTCACGGGGCCGTCGACCTGCACCCGGCGCACCCTGCAGACGGTCCCCTCCGGCGTGTGGAGGCACCACCACACCGAGCGCCGGGCCGGCCGCGCCCGCCACGGCGAGGTCGGGGTCACGGGTGGTGTCGGGCGGTCCTCCCCGGCGCGACGCGCGCGCTCCTCGAGGACGGCGGCTCCCCGCAGCAGCAGGCACACCGGGACGACCACGAGGCACGACAGGGCGGCCCAGCCCAGGAGCAGGGCCAGCAGGACGTGCAGGTCCACCGCGCCTCCTCCCGGAGGACGCCCGCCTCCCTCGACGTGCAGAGGGGTGTGGTGACGACGTGATGCGCTGCCCTGCCGGCACACCCGGGACGTCCTCGGGGTCGGGTCGGGGCGGCGTCACTCGGCGCTGCTGCACGGTCACGCTTCTGACCGTTGTCGGGCCCGGGCCGGGTGTCTACCGTCGGTGGCGCCCGCCCGCTCGACCGAGGAGGGGGGTGAGCACCGTGCTCCGTCGCATCCGGCGGCTGACCCGCAAGTTCAGGCTTCGCTGATCCTCCCTGGCGGCGCGGCCGCCTGCCGCGCCGGCCCGCCCGCCTCGTCGATCGACCGGGGGCCCGCGGTGAGGTTCGCGCCCGATCTCGAGTGGCGGGCCAGCAAGCGCGGCCTGCTGCTGGCCGGCCCCACGCTCGACGCGCTGCTGCTCGACCACCCCCGGGCGGCCTGCCTGCCCGACCTGCTGCGCGACGACCCCGACGCCCAGGAGCTGGCGACCAGGCTGGGTGACCCCGACGCGCCCCGCCTGGTGGCCGAGTTGACTGCCGCGGGGGTCCTCGTCCCGTCCCAGGACACGCCACCGACCCGGGCGGCGGTGCCGCACCGCGCGGTGGTGCTGACCCGGTCGGGCGCCGAGGTCGACGGCATCGCCACTCCGGCGCGCTGGCTGGACCGCCACGTCGTCCCGCTGCTGCTCTCGCCCCCGGGGCGCGCCGTGCTGCTCGCCGTGCTGCTGGCCGGCGCCGTCGCTCTGCTACGGGGACGGCCCGCAGGGCCGCACGTCAGCGACACCCCGACGGTCGACGCCCTGGTCGGGCTCGCGCTCGGCCTGCTGCTCAGCGCTCTGCACGAGCTCGCCCACGCGGTCGCGCTCGTCCACTACGGACGCGCCCCGCGGCGCGCCGGCATCGGCTTCTACTGGGGCAGCGTGTCGTTCTACGTCGACTCGAGCGAGGCCCTGACCCTCCCGCGGCGCGCCCGCGTCGTGCAGGCGCTCGCCGGCCTGGCCGTCGACGTCGTCACGCTCTGCCTGCTCGCGCTCGGGGCCCACCTCGCGGAGTCGGTGCTGCTGGTCGGGGTGCTGTGGCGCCTCGCGGTGCTCGGACTGGTCGAGCTGGCGGTCAACGCAGCCCCGGTCCTGGAGGTCGACGGGCACTGGGCGCTGGCCGACCTCCTGGACGAGCCGGAGCTCGGCCCGCGGGCCCGCACTGCCCTGGGCGACGTCCTCCGACGACGCCGCCGGCCTCAGACCCCTGACTGGCTCGTCCTCTACGGCACGCTCAGCGCCGTCGGCGGCCTGGTCCTGCTGGTCGGCGCGGCGTTCGTCTGGTGGGCGGCCATGTCTGACCTGGTCTCCGCACTCACCGACGGCGGGCCCGCCGAGGTCGCGGTCGCGGTGCTCGTGGCGGCCCCGTTCGCGGTCAGCCTGGTCGCCAGCTCCCTGGGCCTGCTGCTGGACGTCCTGGTGCCAGGCGACGCAGGCGCGGCCGGCTCCTGACGTGGGAGCCCGGGCAGCCCTGGGCCGGGACCGCAGTGACGGACGCCGTCCGGTGCTGCGGCTCCCGACCCCCCGGGGTGTCAGTCGATCCGCTGAGCGAGGGACACGAGAATGCCCTCCGGTCCGCGCACGTAGGCCATGCGCCAGACGTGCTCGTACTGGCCGATGCCGCCGACGAGGCCGTAGCCGTCCGCGGCCAGCCGGTCGACGACCGCCTGCAGGTCGTCGACCTCGAACGCCACGTTGCGCAGCCCCAGTTCGTTGGCCATGGCCCCGGCGATCCGGGCGCGTGGTCGGGCCGGACGAACTGCGACAGCTCCAACCGGGTACCGGCGTCGGGAGTCCGCAGCATGACGATCTCGGTGCAGGAGCCGGGGATGCCGATGACGGTGTCCAGGAACTGGCCCTCCACGAGCATCCTCGTGCCCTCGACCTCGAGACCCAGCCCGACGAAGAACGCCGTCACCGCGTCGAGGTCCGCGACGGTGATGCCGACGTGGTCGAAGCGGCGTACGTACGACTTGCGCTGCCTCCTCCACTGCTCGCCTGTCAGGTCCGGCTCGACCTGGCTCGGTCTACGACCGGCCTACCCCCGGCCGGGCTCCCCGGTCGCCACGGGCCAGCTGTCGGGCTGCGTCCGTCATGCCGCCCGCCTGGGACGCGGCCCGGCGCTGGTCGCCTGCACGAAGGTGGCCTCGCACGAGTCGGGGCTGGTGCCGGTGCACAGCCGGTGCCGCGCCTGTGCTCCGCGACGGCTCCGCTGGCTCGACTGCCTGGACCCGCCGACGCCGGGGTGGCAGGTCGTGCCGGGTCGCGTGCCTCCTCAGGAGGGTGGGCGTGTCTCGCGCACGGCTCCGGCGGACAGGACCTTCGCCCCTGGGCCGGCGGGGCGGCCGACGAGCAGACTGGCCGTGAACGTGACCAGCGCCTTGTGGCACCGGGCATCCGTCGCGGCCCTCCGGCCCGCCGACGCACGACGATCAGCCCCGCCTGCCACACGGCGTGCGGTCGGACCGCCCAGCGGACGACCGCCCCGAGTCGCCACATCCAGAGGACCCGACGATGACCACGACCGTTCCCGCTCGTCCTGACTCCGGCAGCCTGCTGTCCTCCAGCTCCGAGGCCGTCATCGCGGCGACCGCCGGGGTCGTCGCGGCGCACGCCGAGGAGATCACCGCGCGCTTCTACCCGCGCATGTTCGCCGAGCGCCCGGAGCTCCTGCGGACCTTCAACCTGGCGAACCAGGCGACCGGTGAGCAGAGCCGTGCCCTCGCCGCCTCGGTCGTGGCCTACGCCGTCCAGCTGATCGACCCTGCTGCGCCGTCCTTCGCCCACGTCATGACGCGCATCGCCCACAAGCACGTCTCGCTGGGCATCCGTCCTGAGCAGTACACGATCGTCGGCCAGCACCTGCTCGCTGCGGTCGCCGAGGTGCTCGGTGCCGCGGTCACCCCGGCGATCGCGAACGCGTGGAGCGAGGTCTACTGGTTGTTCGCCACGCAGCTGATCGCCGAGGAGGCCCGCCTCTACGCCCGCGCCGGGGTCGACCCGGCTGCACCGACGCGGCCGTTCCGCGTCGTGCGGCGCATCGAGGAGACCGACGACGTCGTCTCCCTCGTGCTGGAGCCGGCGGACGACTCGCCGGTCCCCGACATCGCGCCCGGGCAGTACGTGTCGCTGTTCGTGGACCTGCCCGGGGGCGACCGGCAGCCCAGGCAGTACACCGTGTCCTCCACCGCGGTGGGGACACGCCTCCAGGTCACGGTCCGCAAGGTCACGGGCGCGCACGGCGCTCCGGACGGTCGGGTGTCCTCGTTCCTGCACGACGAGGTCGAAGTCGGCCACGTGGTCGACGTCAGCGCTCCAGCGGGCGACCTCGTGGTGCCGTCCTCGGACTCGCCGCTGCTGCTGGCCACCGCGGGCGCGGGCATCACGACCGTGCTGCCGATCGTGGAGCACATCGCGCGCACTCAGCCCCAGCGACCGGTGATCGTCGCCCACGCCGACCGCACCTCGAAGGACCACGCGCTGCGCGAGACCGTGCTGCACGCCGGCCGTCAGCTGGACGACTTCACCCGCTACACCTGGTACGAGACGGTGGACGTCGACGACCACCGCTCGCGGACCGGCTTCATGGACCTCAGCGAGATCCCGCTGCCCGCCGGGCTGCACGTGTTCACCTGCGGCCCCCTGCCCTTCATGCGCCAGGTCCGCACCGCGCTGCTCGCCCGACGGGTCCCGGCTGTCCACATCCGCTACGAGGTCTTCGTGCCCGACCTGTGGGACGCCGCCCCGCCCAGCGGCTGACCGCGACCGGGAGGGGCCGGTGGCGGCTCCACACCGCCTCGGAGGGGCACCGGACGCCGCGAAGCCACGTGCCATGCTGGGGTCCATGGGTGGCGAACGCACGAAGCGGGACGCGGATCCCGCTGGTGAGGACCGGGACGCAGCGGCGACCGACCGCGATCGAGCGTCCAACGAGAACGACGAGCGCTCCGAGGCTCGCGACAGGCGCTCCGACATCAGAGACGACCGCGCCGCAGCGCGGGAGGACGCCGGTGGCGGACAGGACACCGGCGCTGCGTGGGACAGGACTGAGGCGAAGCTGGACCGTCAGCGCAGCGCTCGCGACCGCGCGCACGCGGGCCGGGACCGCCTGCACTCCAGCCTGGACCGCGACGCCGCGTCCGAGGACCGTCGCGACGCTGCCGGAGTGACGCGCCCGGCTGGACCCGACGACGTGGCAGCGCCGTGACGAACGTGCGCCTCGCCTCCGCGTCCGCCCTGCTGCTGTGCCTGGCTGGCGTGTTCACGCTCGTCCGGGCCGACGACACCATGAAGACGATTCTGGGACTCGTGATGCTCCTCTCGGGCGCCAGCGTCGCCGTGTCGACCAGGACCGCCGACACGCAGCGTGGCCGATAGGCGCTCGTGTCGCCCGGTCGGCGGGCCGGGGTCGGCCAGGCCGCGCGCCGATGGACCCCGTCGGCGCGCCGCACGAACGCCCGGTGCTGGTCGACCGGTACAGGTCGTGGACGTCCCGGTCGTCGACGGTCGCACGCCGGACCTGCTGGGGCTGAGCGCGCGACAGGGGCCTGCGTGCGACCTGTCAGCAGCGCCTCGATCGGGACGTCCACCTGCTCGGGCTGAGTGCAACCTCCTGCGCAGCTCCCAGGCCGACCGCCTCGGTCACCTCGCTGCGCCACGCCGCGCTGCTCCGGCGACGTGGTGCACCGCGCGCCATCACCGCAGCGACCTGCCGGCGCCCCGGTACGGCCGGGTCCTGCGCGTCGCTCGCACCGACTTCGCCCTCACCGCCCGGCACAGCCAGCCTCGTGCCCAGATCGGCGGGAGCGCGGCCGTTCTCGTCCTGGCCCTCGACGTCGCCGGGGTCCGGCTGCAGGTCCGGGGGCCCCACCTGGATCACCCGACCGGGTGAGATCTACATCACGAACGCGGGCACGCTGACCGGCACTACTGAGGAGGCACCGCGTGACACCGCATGACGACCCGGACGGCCGAGACGACATGGACACCGTGACGGCCGTTCCCCCAGAGCGCGCTGCCAGCCGCCCCGACCACCTCACCGGCCGCACCGAGCGGCCAGCACCGTGGTGGCTACGGCTCCGACCCAGGAACACCCGACCCTGACAGCGTCACGCCGAGAACAGCGCTCCCAGCCGGCTTCGGCCAGGCGGAGGCGTCGTCGGCTCCGTCTCGCGAGCAACGGTCCCCCGGTACGGGCAGGAGGACGACGCTCCGACGGCGGCGCTGGCCGCAGGCCCGGCGCGCGCGAGACGACCTGCCCCTGCCAGCGTCACCGACGCTCCGTCGACGAACGTGCCCTCCGCCATCGCGCGTAGATCGACGGGCCACGGTCACGGACGCTGGGTGACGCCGGACGAGCTGCTCAGCCGCAGTCTCGCTCTCGGCCGCCGAGTGCACGCCGACCGTGCCGCCGTGAGTGCCCTCGCAGCTCAGCGCCAGGCCACCGGCCTGGAGGCTCGCCGGGTCGTGGCATACGTCAAGCGGATCCAGGACGACGTGCAGCGGGCGCTCGAAGCGCGCCAGGGCCCGTCAGACCTGCGTCGACCGCGCCGGGATCCCCCGTAGCCGACCGCCGTCGAGCGTCACCCGCTCCCGTGACATCGCCTTCCTGACATGCGTTCTCGTGTTGCGGTGTGCACGTCAGCACACGCCTGACCGGCCGCGACCGCGACACGTCCCGTATCAGGCGTGGGGTGTCGCACGTCTTCTGAGGCGGATCCCGCCGCCTCCTGCACCCGGGCCCCGGGCTGGTGCCGGGCGCGTCCGCGTCCGGCGGTCGAGCGCGCGCGAGCGCGGTGCGGAGGGCCGGTATGCGACGAGAACGGCGAGCGACAGTGGTGATCGCGGGGGCGGCGCTCCTGCTGGGCGGGGGGCTGACCCCCGGGGCGTCCGCCCAGACGGCGGCAACCACGCGGCACACGGTGGTGGCGACGGGACTCGACAACCCGCGCGGGGTCGACGTCGGGCCGAACGGCACGGTGTTCGTGGCGGAGTCCGGGGCCGGTGGCACGACCCTGGTGCAGGCCCAGATCGAGGGGGAGCCCTCGCCGGTCTGCGTCGGCAACACCGGTGGCGTGACGGCGGTTCTTGGCGACGTGCAGCTTCGCATCACGACTCTGCCGTCGTTCGCCTCCGCGGTGGAGGGTCCGGGCGGCACGCCCGGCTGCGCCGGCACCGGCGCCGAGGCGGTCGGCCCGTCCGACATCGCGGTCGGCGGCGGGCGGGTGGCCGTCACGATGGGCCTCGGCGGCAACGTGGCGGTCCGCGACCAGCTGCCGGCGTCCGTACGGTCGCTGTTCGGCACCGTCCGCGCGGTCCGCGGCGGCGAGACGACGCAGCTGGCCGACCTTGCTGCCTACGAGGAGGTCAACAACCCGGTCGGTGAGGTCGATTCCAACCCGTACGGCCTGGCGTGGCTGCCGGGCCGCGGCTACCTGGCCACCGACGCCGGCGGCAACGACCTGCTGGCCGTCACCACCGCCGGCAAGGCCACGCCGACCGTCACCACCGTCGCAGGCTTCCCGGACTTGCCGGCCCGTCCGTTCGTGCCGCCGAGCTGCGCGTCGCAGGCCCCACCCGGGTCCTTCCCGCCGGCCGGCACGCCGATCCCGCCACAGGCGGTCCCCACGACCGTCGAGGCCGGGACGAACGGCACCTACTACGTCGGCTTCCTCACCGGCTTCCCGTTCTTCCAGGGCGCCGCGAGGATCCTGCGGGTGAGCCCGAGCGGCCGCACCTCGGTGTTCGCGAGCGGGCTGACCCACGTGGTCGGCCTCGACCTCGCACCGGACGGCGCGCTGTACGCCGTCGAGCTGAGCACCACCTCACTGCTGGAGAGCTTCTGCGGCACCCCGGTCACCGGTGACGTCGTGCGCTTCTCCCGCGGCCGGCGCACGGTCGTGGCCACGGGGCTGCCGGAACCGGGTGGCGTTGCTGTCGCACCGGACGGCTCGTTCTACGTCAGCGTGAACAGCACCTCCGCCGGCGAGGGCGAGCTCTGGCGCTTCGCCAAGCCCACCCGCTGAGCCGCACGACGGCGGCGCCCCCCCGGGGGCGCCGCCGTCGGGATGTTCCGAGCCCGCGGGGTGCGGCACCATGCTGCTCAGGGCTGCACCGGCCCAGCGAGCCGGTGCCACGTCCAGGACCGGGCTCGGCCCGCCGCCCGCGTGGACCTCGCGCTGCCCCTCACCCCCGCCGCCCCGCGCTGCTCGGCCGGCGGCGAGCCTGTGCCCGGGGTGCTCACCTGACCGGTGGCGCACGGAGCCTCGGCCGTGACGCCGGCCCGGTCGAGGGCGTAGGCGACCTGGCGGCGGCGCGGGCCGTCGACCTCGGGCAGCTCGACCGAGGCGGCCCGCATCCCGTCAGCCCGCCCCACCGGCCGAGGACGGCGGGCAGTTCCCTTGATCGCCGTCGTCGCTGCCACGCAGCTTCGCGCAGTGTGAGTTGCAAGCAACCCACGTCGCTTCCGCGTGCCACTGGGGTGCAGGTAGCGGCTCCCCTCTATGTCAAGACGCGGCTGGAAGCTCGGGAGTACGTTCCTCGTGGAGCCCGGTGTGTGGCTGCTCCGAAGTGCCGGTATCGGGGTGGGAGCCGGCCACGCTGGATTGAAGAGACGTCCCCGCTTGCCCACCCGGGCTCCCCTGCGCGCGCTGTTGTTGGTCTTTCATGAGGTGTCGGAAGACCTGGTCGGCGAGGCGGCGCTTGAGGCATCGCAGGGCGCCTGAGCTGCCGGTTGCCGGCGCGGGACAGTCGGTGTCGCATGACCTCGCCGGAGGAGACCTCCAGCGGAGCGGTGCCGGTGTAGGTCGCGACGTGGTGCTTGCTCGGGAAGCGCCGCACGTCGCCGACCTCGCCGAGGATCACTGCGGGGGTCGCGTAGCCGACACCGATGATGTCGGTGAGCGTGCTGCCGGTCGCGTCGACGGCGGGCTTGATCCGCTTGTCGAGGTCCTTGAGCTTGCCGTCCAGCGCGACCAGGTGGTCGACCAGGTCAACCGCGATCCGCCGGCGATGCGGCCGGCGATGTCGCGCGGGCGGACGGTTGTCTCGCGCCGGGGCCTTGGCTGCGGTCAGGTTCCGCTGCGCACCAGCAGGAACAGCTCCATCAACAGCTGGTGCAGCCGGTTCACCGTCTCGGTCCGCGACCTGACGAGCTCGCGGCGGCGCTCGCTCATCAGCCGCAGCGCCACCATCTCGCCCTCGACCTCGACGTGCCGCAACTGCCTGGTGCGGATCACCACGACCGCGACGGTGCGGGCATCTCCCGGGTCGTTCTTGCGGCCGTGGCCCTGGTCGAACATCCGCGCCCGCGTCGCCAGCTTCGGCGGCACGTCCAGCACCTTCTCTCCGTCCGCGAGAAGGCGCTGGGCGAGCTGCGCACCGACGCCGCCGACGCCGCCGGCGCCCTCGACCGCCCACGTCCGGGTCGGCCACCGCTTGGCCAGGCGCAGCATGTCGCGGTAGCCGGCGCTGTCGTTGAGGACCTGCAACGCCGCGAGCTGGTTCTCGTTGCGGTCCAGCACCGCCATCGCGTGGGACTTCTTCGCCGGTCGGTCCCGAGCATCACCGCTGTCACTTCGCCTCCGTCATCGAGTCCGAAGGGAGCCTGACCCGCTTTCCCGGTCACCTGTCCTGAGGCGATGATCGTCTCGGAGAGGAGTTCGTTCGATGCCTGCTGCCAAGCCGCCGGAGTTCCGGCGTCGTGCTGTGGAGCTTGCCCGTGCCGGTGACCAGCCGGTCGCGAAGATCGCCAGCGATCTCGGGATCAGCGAGTCGTGCCTGCGCCGATGGATGGCTGTCGATGACGTCGACGCCGGCCGGCGCGAAGGCCTGACCACTAGCGAGCGCAAGGAGCTGGTGGAGCTGCGCCGGCAGAACCGGTTGCAGGCGATGGAGATCGAGATCCTCAAGCGCGCGTCGGCGTACTTCGCCAGGGAGAACGTCCTCCCAAAAGGCTGACCCCGCTGGTCCTCGAGCTGGCCGCAGACGGGGTCCCCGTCGCGGTGACCTGCAGGGTGCTGGGCATCTCCCGGTCCGGCTTCTACGACGCGGCGTCCCGACCGCCGTCGCCGCGCGCGGT
>JAOPVV010000445.1 GCA_025966005.1 Frankiales bacterium | reverse complement strand
GAGGTCGGCGCGCTCGACGCGGTGGCCGACGTCGTCGGCGCCGCCGCCGGGCTGCACGCCCTGGGCCTCACGGCGCTCACCGCGACGGCGGTGGTCCTCGGCTCCGGGACGACCCGCGGCGCCCACGGCCCGCTGCCGGTCCCGGCGCCGGCCGTCCTCGCCCTGCTCGCCGGCGCGCCGGTGCTGGCCGGTCCGGTGGCCCGTGAGATGACCACCCCGACCGGTGCTGCGCTGCTCGCCGCCACCGTGAGCGGCTACGGCCCGCTGCCGCTGATGGTCCTGAGGCGCAGCGGAAGCGGCGCCGGCGGGCGCGACCCGGTCGAGGTGGCGAACGTTCTGCGCCTGGTGCTCGGCGACCCGGTCGACGCCGGTCCGGTCACCGCCCGCGCCGGCACTGCGCTGCTGCTCGAGACCAACGTCGACGACCTCGACCCGCGGTTGTGGCCGGGTGTGCTGGCCGCGCTGCTCGACGCCGGGGCCGGCGACGCCTGGCTGACCCCGATCCTCATGAAGAAGGGACGGCCCGCGCACCAGCTGTCGGTGCTGGCGCCGACGCCGCTGGCCGAGGCCGTCCGGCGGGTGGTGTTCGAGCAGACCAGCACCCTCGGCGTGCGCGAGCAGGTCGTGGGCAAGCGGACGCTCGAGCGGTCGGAGCGGACCGTCCACGTCGACGGCCGTCCGGTCCGGGTCAAGCTCGGTCTGCTCGGCGGTGAGGTCGTCAACGCCATGCCCGAGTGGGACGACGTCGCCGCGGCTGCAGCGGCGCTCGGGCGGCCGGCCAAGCAGGTGCTGCGCGACGCGCACGCCGAGGCGCGCGAGCTCAGCTGACGGACGCGCCGCTCGTGGCGGGCGCCAGCAGGGAGCGCAGGCCGTCCGACAGCGAGCGGGGGTGCCAGCCCAGCTCGCGGGCGGCTTTGTCCGACGACGCCCAGAAGGTCACGCCGTGCGAGCAGCGCACCAGCTCGGCGAGGTTGGGGGGCAGGCCGAGCGCGGGACCGGCGATCGCCCCCAGCGGAGAGAGCGCCTTGAGCAGCGCGGACGGCACGGTGAACCGCGGCGGACGGCGTCCGCTGAGCTCGGCGAGCGCCGCCACGAGATCACGCAGCCGCACGGGATCGCCCGCCAGGACGTACGACTCACCCGGCACGCCCTTGTCGAGCACGGCCACGACCCCCTCCGCGGCGTCGTCGCGGTGCACCGGCACGACCCCCAGCTCGGGGAAGGGCAGGGCGTTGAGCCGCCCGTCGAGCAGGTGCTGCAGCAGCTGTCCGACGTCGCTGGGGTCACCGGGTCCGTAGACCAGACCGGGCTGCACGATGGACAGCGGCAGGCCGCGCGCCGACAGGTCCTGCGCGCGCCCGTGGGCGACCGCCTTGGTCTCCTCGTAGACCGAGCTCCAGGGCAGGGCCGGGTCGCGGGTCCAGGTCTCGTCGACGACGCGACCGGCAGTGTCGCCGAACACCACGACGGACGAGACGTGCACGGCCTTGTGGATGCCGGCGGTGAGCGCCGCGCCGAGCATCCGCTCCGTACCGCGCACATTGGTGTCGACCAGGTCGTCGCGGCGCGAGTCCGGGACTCCGACCGCGTACAGCCCGGCACCGTGGACGAGCGCGGTGCACCCGCGCAGGGCCGCCACCAGCGCGCCCTCGTCGCTCAGGTCGCCCTCGACGACCTCGCAACCCAGCTCGCGCAGGCGACCGGCGCGTGACGGGTCGCGCACCAGGGCCTTGACCGAGTCGCCGCGCTCGACCAGCAGCCGGGCGACGGCGCTCCCGAGGAAGCCGGTGCCACCGGTCAGGAACACGCGCACCTCCCGACCCTAGCCCCCGACCGTGTCCTGCGCGTGATCGTCACGTGACCGGCTCGTGCCCCACTCCCGCGCGTTGCCGACGCGTGTCGGCGGCGTCCCCGTGGGCAGAGGACGAAGGCGGACGTACCGCTCCCCACGCTTGTGAAGGACCGCTTGCCATGACCGTGCTGGACGCTCCTGCCCCCGTGACCACGCCCACTGACCTCACCGACCTCCCCACCGCCCTGCGCGCCGCCCTCGTGGCGGGGCCGGAGGCGCTCGACCGGCTGCGCGGTGCGCGCCCCCGCACCCGCCGTGACCGCTTCCTGACACTGCTGACCGTGTACGACCTGCACACCGCGCCGCTCGAGGTCATCGGCGACGCGGCCCGCCACCAGGGCCACCCGGCGGTCGCCGAGATCAAGGGCCGGCTCGAGGCCGAGTGGATCGCCGAGCTCGACGCCGCCTGGCTGGACGCGGGCCACCTGACCTCGGCCACCGGACCCGACGAGGTCGTCCGGGCGATGCGCGCCGTCGCCGCCCGCGACCGCCTGCCAGACGCCTACCGCTGGCTCGCCAAGTCCGCGGACTGGTCCCAGGTCGTCGACTTCCTCGCCCTCGAGGGCGGACCCGACGGCGGGTTCGACGACCTCGTCGCCGTCTGCCAGGTCGGCCTGTCCGGCAGCGCCAAACTCGAGCTCGCCAAGAACTACTGGGACGAGATGGGCCAGGGCAGCGCGGCCGGTGTCCACACCGCGCTGTACGAGGACCTCGTCGAGGCCATCGACATGCCGCACATCGCGCGCGAGCTGCTGCCGGTCGAGGCCCTCGAGCGGTCGGCCCTCGGCGGTCTGCTGGCAACCAACCGGTGGCTGCAGCCCGAGATGATCGGCGCACTGGGCCTGCTCGAGCTGCAGGCAGGTCCCCGCTGCCGGATGGTGCTGCAGGCGTTCGACCGGCTCGGCGCCCCGGAGGGGGCGTACCCGTTCTACGTCGAGCACGCCGAGGTCGACCCGGTGCACGGGAAGGACTGGATGGACAAGGCGATCGAGCCGCTCGCGGCCGAACGACCGGAGTGGGGTCCGCGGCTGGTCAAGGGCGCCTGGTGGCGCTCGTCGATCAACCTGCGCTTCTTCGCGGCGCTGCAGGACGGTCTCGTCGAGAGCAGCGCTGCGGCCTAGGGTGCGCGGATGGACCAGCGCACGCCCCACCAGGTCAGCAGCGAGGTGGGACGGCTGCGGACCGTCCTGCTCCACCGCCCCGGCGCCGAGCTGTCGCGGCTGACCCCGCGCAACAACGCCGACCTGCTCTTCGACGGGCTGCCGTGGGTGGCCCGTGCGCAGGAGGAGCACGACGGCTTCGCAGGCGCGTTGCGCGAGCGCGGCGTGGAGGTGCTCTACCTGACCGACCTGCTGGTCGAGGCGCTCGAGGTGCCGGAGGCGCGGCAGGGCGTCGTCAGCTCGATGGTCGCGCCGACCGTGGTCGGGCCGCAGCTCGCGTCGGTGCTGCGGGCGTGGCTGCTCGACCTCCCGAGCGACGAGCTGGCCGGCGTCATCGCCGCCGGCCTCACGCACGAGGAGCTTCCCCAGCACGGCGCCGAGGGCGTGGTAGCCCGGCTCGCCGGGCCGGGCGAGTTCGTCGTCCGTCCCCTGCCGAACCTGCTGTTCACCCGCGACTCCTCGGTGTGGGTCGACCGGCACGTCGCCGTCACGTCGCCGTCCATGCACGCCCGGCAGCGGGAGCGGGCCGTCACCGGCGCGATCTACACCCACCACCCGCGCTTCGTCGGCACGCCGCTGCTGTACGGCGGCAGCAAGGAGGAGGCGTGGTTCGAAGGCGGTGACGTCCTGGTCATGGCGCCCGGCGTCGTGGCCGTCGGCACCGGCCAGCGCACCACGCCGGCCGGCGTGGAGGCGTTCGCGCTGCGGGCATTCGCGGCCGGCATCGCGCACACGGTGCTGGCCGTCCCCATCGCGCAGGAACGGGCGACGATGCACCTGGACACGATCTGCACGATGGTCGACCGTGACGCCGTGGTCATGTTCCCCGCGGTCGCCGACACGCTGTCGGCCTACACGGTGACCCCCGCCGGCGACGACCAGCTCGAGGTGTCCAAGCCCGAGCCGTTCCTCATCGCCGCGGCCACCGCCATGGGCATCGACCAGCTGCGCACCATCGACACGGGACTCGACCCGGTGACCGCCGAGCGAGAGCAGTGGGACGACGGCAACAACACCCTGGCCCTGGCCCCCGGACTGGTCGTGGCGTACGAGCGCAACGTCGTCACCAACCACGCGCTGGAGCGGGCCGGCATCGAGGTCGTGCGCATCGCGGGCTCCGAGCTCGGGTCAGGCCGCGGCGGTCCGCGCTGCATGAGCTGCCCGGTCTCACGAGACCCACTGCCGGGATGATGTTCTCGCGCACCGTGCCGGCGCTGCCGGTGCGCGGCACGGCGGCCGCGGTCGACTTCTACGTCGACGGCTGGGGTTCACCGCCGTGCACCAGGACGAGGCGTTGGCGGTCCTCGTGCGCGACTCCGCCGAGATCCACCTGTGGGAGGCGGACGACGACGGCTGGCGGCTGCGTCCCGACCTGGTCGCAGGTCCCGTCGTCACCGGGGCGGAGACGTTCCTGGCCGGGACGGCGAGCTGCCGCATCGAGGTCGACGACGTCGACGTCCTGCACGGCGAGCTGACCGGCGTGCTGCACCCCACCGACACCGGGTCCCCCGTCGACACCGACTGGGGGACGCGCGCGCGCGCCGTGCTCGACCTCGACGGCAACCTCCTCACGCTGTTCCAGCGACGGTGACCCGGCACGCGGTGGTGGTCGCCGGTGGCGGCCCCACCGGGCTCGTGCTGGCCGGCGAGCTGGCGCTCGCGGGGGTCGCCGACGTCGTCGTCGAACGGCGCACCGACCAGACGGTCGACGGGTCGCGGGCGGGCGGGCTGCACTCCCGCACCCTCGAGGTGCTCGACCAGCGGGGCATCGTCGAGCGGTTCCTCGCGGCCGGCGAGGTGATGCAGGTCCAGGGCTTGGCCGGGATCCGCCGGGACATCAGCGACTTCCCCACCCGCCACCCCTACGGCCTCGCGCTCTGGCAGAGCCAGATCGAGCCCCTGCTGGCCGGGTGGGTCGACGGTCTGGGGGTCCGCGTCCTGCGCGGCAGCGAGGTGATCGGCCTGGCTCAGGACGACACGGGCGTCGACGTCGAGGTGTCCGGCGGACGGCGGCTGCGCGCGGGCTACCTCGTCGGGTGCGACGGAGGGCGCAGCCGGGTCCGCAAGGCGGCAGGCATCGACGTCCGCGGCGTGGACGCCTCGACCAGCTGGATGATCGCCGAGGTCGAGATGGACGAGGAGCCCGAGCTCGGCTTCCGCCGCGACAGCGCCGGCACCCATGCCATCGGTCGCCGGCAGGCCGGGGAGCCGCTCAGGCTCGTGCTCACCGAGCGGCAGCTCGACCACACCGGCGACCCCACGTTCGACGAGCTCCGGGCGGCGCTCGTCGGTGTCTACGGGACGGACTTCGGGCTCCGCAGCGCCACCTGGATCTCGCGCTTCACCGATCTGACGCGACAGGCGGAGTCCTACCGCCGCGGCCGGGTGCTGCTGGCCGGGGACGCCGCGCACGTGCACCCGCCGCAGGGCGGCCAGGGCCTCAACACCGGCGTGCAGGACGCCGTGAACCTGGGTGGAAGCTGGCCCAGGTGGTGGACGGGACCTCACCGGACGACCTGCTGGACAGCTACCGCGCCGAGCGGCACCCGGTCGGCGCTCGGGTCCTGCACAACACCGTTGCCCAGGTCGCCCTCGGCCGTACCGACGACCGCTCCCTGGCCCTGCACGACACCGTGTCCGGGCTGCTGAGCCTGGACGAGCCGCGCAGGCGCATCGCCGGGATGATGTCCGGCTCGACATCGCCTACGACCTCGGAGACGGGCACGCGCTGGTCGGTCGGCGGATGCCCGACCCCGAGGTGCAGACCGCGGACGGACCCGTGCGCGTCTTCACGCTGCGGCCGTCCGCTGCTGCTCGACCTCGGCGGGCACGGCGGCCTCGACACCACGTGGCCGGCTCGCGTCCGGATCGTCGAGGCGCGCTACGACGGCGGCTGGGAGCTGCCGGTCGTCGGCGAGGTCGCGGCGCCGGCAGCAGTGCTCGTCCGGCCGGACGGACACGTCGCCTGGGCCGGCGACCTCAGGGACCCCGCGTTGCTCCTCGCGCTGACGAGGTGGTTCGGAGCGCCTGCGGCGGCGGCGGCGGGGTGAGTCCGGCAACGAGCTCGGGTGAGCGAGCGCAGACCACCCCGGAAGGCGGGCGGGGTCCTCGACCCACCAGGAACGGCACGTGCGGTCGGCCCGGCCACGTGCGGGCAGCGGCGCTGCCCCGGACGAAAGACGGCCCGGTCCCAGAGACGAAGGCGGTGATCGGGGGTTCTCGATCATCGAGGTGGCGTCCCGGGCCGACGCGCTGGACCGGGCTGCTCGCACCGCCCGCGGGTGCCGGTGCGCGCAGGAGGTCCGGGAGAGGACCCGAGCTCCTGAGAGCAGGCGGTGCAGCGGCACCTACCCTCGACGTGGCCGGGACCGATGACCTGCCGTCCTTCGGCTCGTCCCACAGCACGAGCGCCGGATGACGGACAGGAGAGTCAGCATGGACCAGATGCTGCGGGTGCAGAACTTCACCGTCTCAGCCGACGGCTTCGGCGCTGGTGAGCAGCAGAGCATGAAGCGCCCCTTCGGCCACGCCGACCCGCGCGAGCTCATCGCCTGGGGGCTCGCCACCGCGAGCTGGCCGAACCGGACCGACCCGGGCGGGAGCCGAGGGCTGGACGACTACTTCACCCGGGACTTCAGCCGCAACATCGGCGCAGAGATCATGGGGCGGAACAAGTTCGGGCCGCAGCGGGGCCCGTGGCAGGACGAGGAGTGGAAGGGCTGGTGGGGCGACGAGCCGCCGTTCCACACCCCCGTCTTCGTCCTGACCAACCACTCCAGGCCCTCGTTCACCCTCGGCGACACCACGTTCCACTTCGTCTCGGGCGAGCCGGCAGAGGTGCTGTCGACAGCTCGGGCGGCGGCCGCGGGACGGGACGTGCGCCTCGGCGGCGGAGCCGACAGCATCCGCCAGTTCCTCGAGGCCGACCTCGTGGACACCCTCCACATCGCGGTCTGCCCGATCCAGCTCGGCTCGGGCAGCCGCCTGTGGCGGTCGCCGGCGGAGCTCGACGACCGCTTCCACCGTGACGAGGTAGCCAGCCCGAGCGGGGTCGTCCACCACCTGCTGTGGCGCCGCTGAGGACAGCCGGGCGCCGCTGAGGACAGCCGGGCGCCGCGGGAGGCACCTCGCGCCTGCACGGTGCCGCGGGCCTGCAGGGCGGCACCTGCCCGAGGCCGGTTGCCCTGCGCCCAGGGAGTGCCTGTCCACGGCCCGGGCCGGGTCGCCGCAGTCGTTCCGCCGCGGCCAGCTCAGCGCGCCACGCGGTAGCGGAGCTGCACGACCCCCGAGCTGAACGTGCGGCTGCCGACGAGCTCGAGATCCGCGCGGCGGTCGGCACGTGGGAAGAACGGCGTGCCGCCGCCCACCAGCACCGGGTGGACCCGCAGCCCGTACTCGTCGACGAGACCCAGCTCGGCTGCCTCGGCCGCGAGCGCGGCACCGCCGATGGCGATGTCCCCCTCCCCAGGCTCGGCTCGCCACCTCGCGACCTCCGCGGCCAGACCGCCGTCGGCCAGGCGGTAGCCGTCCTCGACGAAGGCCAGGGTCGTGGAGAACACCACCTTCGGCAGCGACCTCCAGAGCGCGGCGAACTCCCGCTCCAGGTCGCTGAGTGACGGGTCCTGGTCCGCGGTCTCCCAGTACCGCATCGTCTCGTACAGCCGTCGCCCCAGCAGGTGGACGCCGAGCTGTCGGACCTCGTGGGTGGCGAAGCGGAAGACCTCCTCGTCAGGCGCACTCCACGCGAAACCGCCGTCCGGCCCGACGATGTAGCCGTCGAGCGAGACCCCCATCGAGCAGGTCAACCTGCGCACCAGTGGTCCTCCTCGCTGCGGTGACCGCCTGCTCCGGACAGCGCGGAGGGCAGCGCCGGTCCCCGGTATACCGGTCGGGCGGGACCTGCCGCTCGTCACGCCTGGCATGACGCAGCGTCCGTCCACGCTGGCTGCCGGGCTCAGCGCAGGGTGAGCTGCCGTGACAGCAGACCGGAGCGCGCGCGGCGCTCGTCACCGGTGAGCGCACGCGGGTCGGCCAGCGCCTCGTCGAGCCGGGCGCGCAGCGCGGCGGCCGGCTCCTCCAGGGCGTCGGCGTCGCGGTCGAGCGGGAGGTCCCACACCGGCACGAGCAGCCCGTGCGCGCGGAAGCTGCCGACGTACCGGGTGTCCGGTCCGAGCGCGAGACCGGACGAGCCGAGGCGCGCCATCGCGTCGAGAAGCGGCTCCTCGTCCTCCGGCAGGACCCAGCGCAGGTGGGTCTTCTCGTTCATCCGGCACCAGTAGGCGGACGGGACCGACGACAGGCGCGCGGTCGGGACGACGGAGGAGTTCGCGCGCTCCATCGACGCTGCGACCTCACCGGTCGGGTCGGCGGCACCCTCGACCCAGTAGTCGAACCCGTCATGGACGGTGACCTCGATGGGGTCGTCGGCGAGCAGGTCCTGCAGCCGGGCACCGGGTCCGGGCAGACCGGTGGGGACGACGCTGGTGCCGGGGGCCGACTCCAGCGCGGTCTCGAGCGCGTGGCCCAGGTCGCGGCTGACGTCACCCGACCGCGACTGCACCTGCAGTCCGAGGAAGACCCGGCCGTCGGCCCGCACGAGCGCCGGCCAGGCCAGCGGCAGGACCGTCGACAGCGTGACGTCGCGGTCCGGCGCGTCCTTGAGCACGAGCTTCGCCGTCGCCGCCGGCACGATCTCGCGCAGCGCCACCCACTCGGTCTCGTCGACCCGTCCGGTGAACGGACGGGTCGTGAGGCGACGGTCGTCGCCGGTCCCCTTGCCGTGGCAGGCCTTGTAGCGCTTGCCGCTGCCGCAGGGGCACGGCTCGCGGCCGGCGACGACGGGCACGGTGCCCGGGTCGGCGGTCGGCGACGGAGCACCGGTGGGACGCGCGGGCGGGCGGCGGCGGGTGCTGATCGCGGGCTCCTCGACAGGTACGGCTGGGACTGCGGAAGCCTACGGCGGCGCGCCGACCGACGTGCGCCGGCCGAGGTGTGCCGACCGGGGAGGTCCGGCCGGCAGACTCGGCCGGTGGCCACCTCCCCCGCACGGACCGTCGCGATCGTCGGTGCCGGCATCTCCGG